>CAZBBV010000062.1:0-8544 GCA_964490025.1 uncultured Cryomorphaceae bacterium
TGGGCATAGGCGGCGTGGCGACCTATAAAAATGGCGGGCTCGACAAAGCCTTAGTGAATGTGCCCCTCAATCGCTTGCTTGTAGAAACCGATTCGCCATACCTGCCGCCCATTCCACACCGCGGTAAGCGCAACGAAAGCAGCTACTTGCCCATCATTGGCGAACGTCTGGCAGAAATAATGGGCGTAAGCGCAGAAGAAATGGCCGACATCACCACCGCGAACGCCAAAAAGCTATTTTCGCTCTCGTGAAACAGAAAGCACGCATTCTACTTATATATACAGGCGGCACAATCGGCATGATGAAAGCCGCAGGTTCCGATACCCTCACGCCCTTTCCATTTAGCGCCATTTTGGAAAACATTCCGGAGCTCGAGCACCTGAATTGCACCATTGACCACACCGCATTCGAACAACCAATCGATTCGTCAGACATAGAACCATGGCATTGGCAAAAAATGGGTGCCATCATATTGGCGCATTACAATTCCTACAACGGTTTCGTGGTGCTTCACGGATCTGATACTATGGCCTTCAGCGCTTCGGCTTTGAGTTTTATGTTTCAAAATCTGGCCAAACCCATCATCTTCACCGGATCGCAATTGCCCATTGGCATCACCCGCACGGATGCTAAAGAGAATCTCATCACCAGTATCGAAATAGCCGCCTCCAGAAATGACGACGGTAGCCCCTGCATTCCTGAAGTGGCCATTTACTTCGAATACCATTTATATCGCGGAAATAGGACGCATAAAGTGAATAGCGAACATTTTCGCGCCTTCGAATCGCCCAACTACCGACCGCTGGGCGAAGCTGGCGTGCACATGAAGTTTAATGGAAATGCATTGCCGGTTCCAAATACACCTTTAATATTCAGCGACAAGTTTTCGTCGGATGTGAGGGTCATCAAGCTTTATCCCGGCATATCGCCCGAAGGAATAGAGCACACGCTGAGCTTTGGAAAAGTGCGGGGCGTTGTGATCGAAACTTATGGCGCGGGCAATGCCAGCCGCAGCGAAGCGTTCTTGAATGTGTGGCGACGGGCCATTGATCGAGGAATTGTGGTGCTCAATATTTCGCAATGCACCACCGGAAGAGTGGAGCAAGGCAAGTACAGCACCAGTGCGGCTTTTAAAGATATGGGTGTGGTGTCAGGTACTGATATGATATTCGAAGCGGCGGTGGTGAAGCTTATGTTTCTTCTGGGCAACTACAATGACACAAGCCTCATTCGCGAGATGCTAGAAAAATCAATGGTTGGCGAGCTTACACCTTAACAATGAGGTAATGTACAAGCGAATGATATTTTTGTAATTTGGCGAGCGCAAAAAACGAGGCGTACCAAGCGTTCGCGTAAGGGAGAGGTGGCCGAGTGGCTGAAGGCGCACGCCTGGAAAGTGTGTATCCTCCTATCGGGGGATCGAGGGTTCGAATCCCTCCCTCTCCGCAGAAACGAACTAATGGAACTTAACTTTGAAAATTAATTTTATAACCAACTCAATCCTAACAATGAAAAGAGCACTTTCATTCCTGGCCATTCTTGCATTGATGCTTTTCGCCTACAATCCGGCAATTGCTCAAGACGGAACCACCGAAACAGACACCCAACCGCAATTTGAGCAAACCGACATGGAAGATGTTGAAGACGCGGAGGAAACAGAAGAGACCCAAGCCGAAATATCAGAAGCTGATGGGGACGAAAAGTCGTTTCACCAAGTAATCAAGCAAAAATTTATAGAAGGCGGCCCCGGTTTCATGGGTATCGTTTTGATCTGTTTGATTCTCGGTCTTGCTATTGCCATTGAGCGTATTATCTACCTCAACATGGCCACAGGAAACAACCAAAAACTTCTGGACGAAGTAGAGGAAGCTATGAAAAAAGGCGGAGCAGATGCTGCCAAAGAAGTATGCCGCAACACCCGTGGGCCAGTAGCCGGAATTTTCTACCAAGGCCTTGACCGCGCATCCGAAGGTGTTGACATGGTTGAAAAATCAGTAGTATCCTACGGTAGCGTAGAAATGGGACGCCTGGAAAGAGGTGTTTCTTGGATCAGCTTGTTTATAGCACTAGCGCCAATGCTTGGTTTCATGGGTACGGTAATCGGTATGATTCAGGCCTTCGACTCTATCGAAGCTGCGGGCGATATTTCTCCATCATTGGTTGCGGGAGGTATCAAAGTGGCCCTATTGACCACCGTATTCGGTTTGATCGTAGCTATTATCCTTCAGATATTCTACAATTACATTATTGCGAAAATCGACAACATTGTGAACGGAATGGAAGACGCTTCCATCTCTTTGGTTGACTTGGTGTACCGTTATCAATCGAAATAAGAACCCCTTAAAAGAATAAAGATGGATTGCCCTGCAGATGTGTCATCATTTGAATGTTTTATTTCCAGCTACGGGGTTATACTCGCTTATATACTTATTGCTGCCGCTGCGCTTGCCGCCATTGTGTTTCCAATTATCCGATTGGCCACCAATCCAAAACAAGCAAAGGGAGCAATGTTAGGTGTACTGGCCCTTGTGGTGGTATTCGGGATATCTTGGGTGCTTTCGAGCGACGAGGTGTTGCCGGAATATGAAAAGTTTGAAATGACGCCCGAATCCACCAAAATGGTGGGCGCCGGTTTGGTGTCGTTTTACATACTCACATTGGTAGCCGTGGGCTCCATGGTGTTTTTTGGAATCAAAAGAATCTTTCGATAAGCAATTATGGCTAGTAAAAAACGTGGAGTTCCTGAAATCAATGCCGGCTCAATGGCCGACATTGCCTTCTTGCTTCTTATTTTCTTCCTAGTAACCACTACCATGGATGTGGATACGGGTATTGCTCGTGTTTTGCCTCCCATGCCTGATGAAGAGCAACCTATTGATGATGCTCAGGCCAACAAGCGGAATATTTTTCAGGTGTTGGTGAATGCCTATGATCAGCTACTGGTGAATGGAGAAGTGCTCAAGGTAGAAGATTTGAAGGATAAAACTATCGAATTCATTGACAACAATGGAGATGGCACCTGCGCTTATTGTAACGGAAAGCGAAATCCCGGCTTGAGCGACAACCCAGATAAGGCTATCGTTTCGCTTCAAAACGACCGCGGTACTTCGTATGACATGTACATACGTGTGCAAAACGAATTGGCTCAGGCCTACCGCGAGCTACGCGACCGTGAGTCAATGGAGAAATTCGGTTTGTCATTTGACAAGCTGAAAAACGATCAGCAAAAGGAGATTCAGAAGATGTTTCCTCAAAAAATATCGGAAGCTGAACCTAAAAATGTAGGTAAGTAATTATGGCACATAAGTTTAAAAAGAACCGAACAGAAGACTCGCCCGCAATTTCCACTGCCTCACTTCCGGATATCGTATTCATGCTGCTTTTCTTTTTCATGGTTACGACCGTGATGCGTGAAGTAACCCTTTTGGTTGAGATAAAATTGCCGGAAGCAAGCGAGGTATCGAAGTTGAAACGCAAGAGCTTGGTGAGCTACATTTATGTGGGCAAGCCTGTAAAAGCACTTCGTGCTCAATATGGAGCAGAACCAAGAATTCAATTGAATGATGTGTATGCCTCTGCAGACGATATCATTGAATTTGTTGGCCAAGAACGCGACGCAAGAAGTGAGGAAGAATCGAAGGCTTTGACCAATTCGATTAAAGCCGACATGACAGTGAAAATGGGTATTGTGACCGATATTAAGCAAGAATTGAGAAAAGCACAGTCTTTCAAAATTAACTACAGCACTAGAAGAGGGCTGGAATAAGAATTCCTAACTCTTTTGTCGAAATCAAAATCCCGCCTAGGCGGGATTTTTTGTTTGCCGAAGGATAATGTACATGCCGGCGCCCGTGAAGAGCACACTAAATAATAGTAGGAACAAATGCCGTGGCTCCGTTCCAATGGTGGTCATGATTTCGTCGTCCACTCCCATTCGGGTGAAAATATAGGTGAAGAAGAGTATCAATGCATTGTTGGTCCAATGTGCAAATATGGGCCACCATAGGCTACCCGACCAGGCCCGCATATAGCCCAACATGACGCCTATGAGCACCAAAGCCGGCATGGCTGTAAATTGCTGGTGTAGCACGCCAAAAAGCAAAGCAGAAATCCAAACGCCATGGTGAATGCTGCCGCTCATATCACGGAAAATGGGGTAGAGAATGCCGCGGAAAATCAATTCCTCGCCAATGGCTGGAATAAAGGCCATGAGGATGAGGTTGTACAGCAATCCGCTGAAGTTGTCCATTCTTAAAAAGTGCTCTTGTATGAGCATGTTCGATTCTTCGCTTTGGCGGAGCCATTCGAGCCATTGCGGTAGTTGAAGCTCACTCATCATATACATCACGGCATTGATCCAAGGTATGGCTGTGAACATGATGATGAATAGTAAAAACCCTGATCCAAAGGACAAGCCTTTGTCCAAGGCCAGTTCTGAGCGCGGATTGCCTACGAGTCGGCCATAAAGCACCGCAGGGACAATAAAGGCCCCAATGCCACTGATGAGTTGGATGAGCTTCATGGCTTTTACTTCCTCCACAGTGGGATCCACTAGATTGAAGCCCGCGGCCGAAAGCAAATCAATGTCAAAAATGAGTATGGCCAACATAGTGCCCAGTAAGCCCGAGAGCAATAATCCGGCTACGCATAGTATAAATATGCCCAAAAGGCGGTAGGCCAACGACTTGTCACTCCAGCTTCCTTTCATTGTGTGTCAATATTTTACAAGCTAACTTTGGCGCCAAAGTAAAAAAGCCCCGACACATACCTAGATGGTAAAAATTAGAAATATCGAACTCGGAGATTTCCCCTTGTTGCTGGCGCCCATGGAAGATGTGAGCGACCCGCCATTTCGCACGCTATGCAAGGAGCAGGGAGCCGATATGATGTACACGGAGTTCATCTCTTCCGAAGGGTTGATACGCGACGCCGCCAAGAGCATCATGAAGCTGGACATCTACGAACAGGAACGGCCCATTGGCATACAGATATTTGGTGCGGAGCTCGATAGCATGCTGCAAGCCACGGAGATTGTGGCCCAAACCAATCCGGATGTAATCGATATCAACTTTGGTTGCCCGGTGAAAAAAGTGACCTGCAAAGGCGCAGGAGCGGCCATTTTGCAGGACATACCGAAAATGGTGCGGCTTACGGAAGCCGTGGTAAAGGCCACTTCGCTTCCTGTAACTGTGAAAACCCGATTGGGCTGGGACGAAGACAGTATGCACATTGTGGAGGTGGCCGAACGCCTGCAGGATGTGGGCATTGAAGCCATCAGTATTCACGGGCGTACACGCAAGCAGATGTATAAAGGAGAGGCCGACTGGACCCTCATTGGCAAAGTGAAAGACCACCCCCGCATTCGCATACCGGTGTTTGGCAATGGTGATGTGGACAACCCGCATAAAGCGCTTGAAATGAAAAACCGCTACGGCGTGGATGGCGTGATGATAGGCCGCGCAGCCATTGGCTATCCATGGATATTCAATGAGATTAAGCATTTCATGAAAACCGGAGAGCTGTTACCACCGGTAACCCTGGCCGAGCGTGTGGAGATGAGCCGCCGCCTGTTGCAAAAAGCTGTGGAGTGGAAAGGGGAAAGATTGGGCGTGGTGGAAACACGCAGGCATTATTCGAACTATTTCAAAGGAATTCCGAATTTCAAGGAATACCGTATGAAACTGGTAACACAAGACGACTATGCCGATCTTTTAGAGACCTTCGACGAGATCATCAACAATTTCTCGGAAGAGCTTACGCCGGTTTAAAACCAGTGTCTCGAATGCGCAAAACGGTGAGCGAAGAGGCTATCAATCCAATGGCCGAAACCATAAGCAGCACCCAGATAAGATCGGCGGATTGAACCACTACAGGGTAAGTGTTCACGATAAAATCGCCGGCATTGCCCATTTTCAACAAGCCAAAACGGATTTGAATCCAGCATAAAAGAGCACCAAGCCCGAGTCCGGCCATGGCTCCGGAGAAATGAATAAGCACGCCATCCCAAAAAAAGATGCGCCTGATTTCCTGCACCGTGGCACCAAGGCTGAACAGTGTGTGCATGTCGTGTTTCTTATCTAAAATGAGCATGGTGAGCGAACCCACCATATTGAAGGTGGCTATCAGGATAATAAAGATGAAGATGACAAACACGGCCCATTTCTCGGTCTGCATCACTTTGTACATGAATGCGTGCTGCTCGTAGCGGTTTTCGATAACGAAACCCGGACCCAGTAGCAAGGCAAGTACGCTTTTCACGCTATTCTCAGCGCCTTTTTCAATTTTTATTTCCAGAGAAGTCCGCCTGTTTTCGGTTTCTGTGAGCTCCTCTAAAAACTGAAGCGTGGAAAAAATGTATCGCGAATCCAAATCGGCCTGAACCGAGAAAACGCCCGTTGGAAAAAGCGCACTGGTATAGAAGTTTTCGTCCGGCGAAATGGAATTGCTTGAGAAAGATTTTCCCGGAATCATGACATATATGGGCTCGTAATCGTCAAGATCGACAGAGAGGTAATAGGCAATGCCCTGGCCCACAGCGGTTAGATCCGGATCGTGTTCGTAGTAGCCCCCTACTATGCGCGATTCGATTCCGGTCACCTCGGTATAGGCGCTATCCACACCTTTGATGACCGCCACAAACTCGCGCTTTCGATAACGCAAAAGGGCCTTTTCTTCAATTACTTCTGAAAATGAAATGACCCCTGGAACTGCTTGCAGTGCGCCGCGCTTTTCGTCATTCCATTCGAAGGATTTTCCTTCATTGCTGCTCACCTTAAGGTCGGGATCGAAAGACTGATACAGCGAATTGAGCAGATGCTCAAATCCGTTGAAAACAGAAAGCACCACCACCAAAGATGCCGTGCCTACCAGCGTTCCCGCCACCGAAATCCATGAAATAAGGTTGACGGCATTGAGCTTTTTGCGGTTAGAGAAATACCGCCGGCCTATGTACCAAGGGAAGTTCACTTGATCGGATTGTCGCCTTTTCCTTTCAACAACTCGTCAATTTCCTCTTGCTTGTCGAGGGTAGTGTCCAGGTAAAACTGAAGCTCCGGCGTGATGCGAAAATGCTTGCGGATGCGATTGCCCAGCTGAAAACGAAACTGAGGCACATTGAGCTGGATGGATTCCATCACCCTGTTTTGTTCGGTGGTAGGAAATACACTTACATACACCTTACACACGCCCAAATCGGGGCTGATGCGCACTTCGCTCACTGAAATCAAGATTCCCTGAAAATGCTCCCGATTGTATGCCTGCAGGATTTCAGAGAAATCGCGCTGCAACAGGCTCACTACTTTTTTTATCCTCAAACTGTCCATAGCGCAATATTACACAATACCCGTGGGTAAAGCACCTGCCGCAAGTCAATACTTGGCCAACAAGGCTATATTTGCCCGGTGAAAACATTACTGCGCATACTCGCTTTCTCCAGACCATACCTTTTTCAAGGATTTCTGAACGTGTTTTTCAATGTGCTGGCCATTGTGTTTTCGCTCGTTTCGGTGAGCCTCATCATCCCTGTACTGGGTATTTTGTTTGGCACGCAGGAAAAAGTGTACACCCTGCCGGAATGGAGCATAGGCAACGCCAAAGACATTTTCTACTACCACATCACCCGGATGATTGACAGCCAGGGGGCGAGTTATGCCCTCGGATTCATATGCATTTTCGTGGTGGCGTCTTACCTTTTCAAAAATATCTTTCGCTATTTCTCCCTTTTCTTTTTGGCCAAATTCAGAAACGGCACGCTCCGCCAAATACGCAATGCACTACACGAAAAAGTGCTGGCCCTGCCCATGCAATACCAAACCGACCGCCGCAAGGGCGACTTGCTGGCCCGCATGACCACCGACATCACGGAGATAGAATGGGGCATATTGATGCAATTGGAAGTGTTGCTCCGCGAGCCCTTCATGATAATTGCAAGCCTGAGCTTGATGCTTTTCATCAGTCCACAGCTCACACTTTTTGTCTTCATTCTATTACCCGTTTCGGCCTTTCTTATAGCCACCATTGGTCGCAGCCTGAAGCGCAAGAATTTGCAAGTTCAAAACATGTTGGGCGAATTGATTTCCTACATGGAAGAGACCCTGACGGGAATGAAAATCATCAAGGCATTTACAGCAGAGAAAAGACTACACGAACGCTTTTCGAATGCCAATGTGAAATACAATCGAATGATGAACAAGGTGCTTCACCGAAAGGACCTGAGTTCGCCCATCTCAGAAGTGCTTGGGGCTTCCGTTATTGCATTTGTGATTTATTATGGCGGCATGCTCATCCTAGAGGGCGATACGCTGAAGCCGGAGTTGTTCATAGGGTATCTGCTTATCTTTTTCCAGGTGATAGCGCCTGCGCGCAACTTGAGCAATGCGGCTTTCAACATTCAAAAAGGCAATGCCTCGGCGCAACGCATTTTTGAGGTGCTCGATTACGAAGTGAGCATCAAAGACGCGCCAGATGCGCAGCCCAAAAAGACCTTTGGTGAAGGCATTGAAATACGAAATCTGCGCTTCGGTTATGTACCCGAGCAATGGGTGC
>CAZBBV010000063.1:0-8515 GCA_964490025.1 uncultured Cryomorphaceae bacterium
CAGCGTTTGCTTCCTGATCCAGTCGGCGGGAACTTTGTCTTTATGCGTATTGGTCACTTCTATATAGTAGCCAAACACATTGTTGTAGGCCACTTTCACTTTCGGAATGCCCGTGCGGTCGGCTTCTCGTTGTTGAATTTCCAACAAGATGTCTTTGCCCGAACGACGGAGGTGACGGTATTCGTCCAACTCGGCGGACACACCGCTTTTGATCACATCCCCTTTGTGCAACTGTGGCGGAGGATCGTCCGAAAGGGTGCTGAAAATGGTGTTCTTGAGCGATTCGCAGGGCTGAATGTGTTCGCTAAGCTGCACCAATGGGGGGTGGCCTGTGGCTTTAAGCGCATTTTTTATGGGCTGCACAATGTCCAAAATGCGGCCCAGTTGCATCACTTCCCTAGGGTTGATGCGCGCTGTGGAAGCTTTCGAGATGAGCCTTTCCAAATCGCCCACCTGCTTTAGCTGACCAGAGAAAACCCGTCGCTCGTCTTTTTCGTCCAGAAAATGCTGCACGACGCCGAGGCGTTCTTCCACCGCTTTTCGCTTTTTGAGCGGAAAGATAATCCAGCGGCGCAAAAGGCGCGAGCCCATAGGCGTTTGAGTATGGTCCAAAATATCGAGCAGGGTGGTGCCGCCGGGCTGAATGGGGTCAATGAGTTCGAGATTGCGAATGGTGAATCGGTCCATCCACACGTAGTCTTCTTCCTCCAGTCGCTGCAAGGAAGTGATGTGCTGCACCTGATGGTGTTGCGTGTCGGACAGGTAATGCAAGCACACACCGGCCGCTATGAGCGCTTCATGAAAATGATCGACACCGAAGCCTTTCATGTTCTTCACCTGAAAGTGCTTGAACAGTATTTCGCGGGTGTAGTCTTCGGTAAATAGCCATTCGTCCAGACGGTAGGAATAGAAACCTTCGCCAAACAAGGCCACCAGGTCGTTGTGCTTTTGTTTTTGGTAAAGCACCTCTTTTGGCGCAAAGCTTTGCAGGAGTTTCGCTGCCTGACTGGGGTCGCATTCGGAGGCGAAAAACTCACCTGTGCTCACATCCAGAAAGGCCATGCCTATTTTTACGCCAAAATGCACTGCCGCCAAGAAGTTGTTGGAGCGGTGCTCTATGGTTTTGTCGTTGTAGCTCACCCCCGGTGTTACCAGCTCGGTCACTCCGCGTTTCACAATGGTCTTGGTCAATTTTGGGTCTTCCAGCTGGTCGCAGATGGCCACGCGCATGCCTGCTCGAACAAGTTTGGGCAAGTAGGTGTCCAGCGCGTGGTGCGGAAAACCGGCCAACTCCACATGGCTGGCGGCCCCATTGGCACGTTTGGTCAGCGTAATGCCCAGAATCTGTGCGGCTTTCACGGCATCTTCGCCGAAAGTTTCATAAAAATCACCTACGCGGAACAGCAGCAATGCGTCCGGATAGCGCGCCTTGATGGCATTGTATTGCTTCATCAAGGGGGTTTCTTTTCCTTGTGTACCTTTGGCCAAAACAGTGGTGATAAGCCGCGAATATAGGATAAGGCTATGAGAAAACTAAAGGTGGAAGAATTGGGCAGAATGACGGTGGAAGCGTATAAAGAGCGCCAAAAAAGTCCTTTGGTGGTGGTGTTGGACAATGTGCGTAGTGCACATAATGTGGGGGCCATTTTTCGCACCGCAGATGCCTTTGCCATACAGGAGATTGTATTGTGCGGCATTTGTGCTGTGCCACCCAACAAGGAAATACACAAGACAGCACTAGGTGCGACCGAAAGTGTGAAATGGCGATATTTCGAACAGCCTGCCGAAGCCGCCAAAGCGTTGCTAGACGAAGGCTACGAACTTTGGGCCGTGGAGCAAACCGACAGCAGTGTGGCGCTCAATAATTGGAAGAACGAAAGCGACCGACCCATAGCCGTGGTGTTTGGCCACGAGGTGGATGGCGTGAGCAACGAAATGCTCGAAAAGTGCCGTGGCGCTATAGAATTGCCACAATACGGCACCAAGCACTCACTCAATGTTTCGGTGTGTGCCGGCATTGTGATGTGGGAGCTGGGACTATCGAAAAGGTAATTGGTAGCAACTTTACTTAGCACTTTTGAGTGTATTTTTTCTTCGTCCTTTCAAGACCCTTATTCTTCCTCGTTTTCTTCAAAATGTTCAAAAGTTGCCCTGCAATGTCTTCGGACCACGGGGGCTCTTTGCTAGTTTAGAGGCAGAATTTTTCTCCATTAATCATCTTTATTTCCACAAGCTATGTATCTGATATTCGATACAGAAACCACCGGTTTGCCCCGCGACTACAAGGCACCGCTCACCGATTTCGACAACTGGCCCCGCGTGGTGCAGATTTCATGGCAACTCCTAAATGCCGACGGCTCATTAGATCGATACGGGGATTATATCATTCGTCCTGACGGTTTCGACATACCGTTTAATGCCGCCGCCATTCACGGCATCACCACCGAGAAGGCCCAACGGTTGGGTGTTCCATTGCATGAGGCACTCGAAGTTTTCTTAGGAGATATGAGTTTCTGCGAGGTGCTCGTGGGGCATAATATTGAATTTGACATCAACATACTTGGCTGCGAATTGCTTCGCCTGGGCATTGAAAGCAAGCTCACAAAAATGCCCACCATTGATACCACCCATGCCGGAACCGATTACTGTAAGTTACCCGGTGGAAGAGGTGGCGGTTACAAGTATCCAAAGCTCGACGAACTTCATCAAGCGCTATTTAAGAAAGGCTTTGGCGAAGCCCACAATGCTATAGCCGACGTGGAAGCCACTGCGCGCTGCTTTGTGCGTATGTGCGAATTGGGATTGATTGAGAATGCGCCTGGGATTAAGCTAGGAGCGCTAAAAATCCTTGAACAATGGACGGATGAAATTTTGGGGCAAATAACCAAACGCGAGCATACTGAAACGGAAAGTTTGGGTGAAAACGCAGGTACCAGCGCCGAAGCGGAATTGACGGAGAGCAGCTTCGTTCACCTGAATGTGCACAGCCAATACTCGGTGTTGCAAAGCACCATTTCAATCAAGGAGTTGGTAAAAAAAGTATCCGAATCAGGTATGAAGGCGGTGGGTCTCACCGATACGCAAAGCTTGTACGGTAGTTTTGAGTTTTTAGAGTCGATAGCCGCTGAAAACCATGGCAAAGATGAGGACAGCCGAATAAAGGGCATTGTGGGCTGCGAGATAAATGTCTGCAAAGACATGTTCAGCCGAAAGAGTCAGGACAATGGAAACTTGCAACTCCTATTGGCTAAGAGCAAAACAGGATACTACAACCTTTCTAAGCTTTCTTCACATTCTTTCACGGAGGGATATTATTATGTGCCGCGCATTGATAGAGACTTGTTGGTTCAACACAAAGAGGGTTTGATCGCCTTGAGCGGTGGCTTGAATGCTGAAATCCCATGGCTACTACTCAATGTAGGCGAACGGCAAGCGGAGGAAGCTTTCTTATGGTGGCGCGAGCAGTTTGGCGAAGATTTTTACCTCCAACTGCAAGACCACGGCTTGCCGGAAGAACGACATGTGAATCAGTTTCTGGTTTCGCTTAGCGAGAAATACGGCAACAAATGCATAGTGGCCAATGCCGTTTATTATCTGGGTTTGCAAGACCATCAGGCGCATGATGTGTTGCTTTGCATAAAGGATGGTGAACGCAAAAGTACGCCCATTGGCAGGGGTCGCGGGTTTAGGCAGGGCTTGCCCAACAACGAGTTTTTTTTCAAATCGGCTACCGAAATGAAGCTGCTGTTTAAGGACTATCCGCAGGCCATTGACAATATCAATGAATTGGTAGACAAGTGCGAGCACTACACCCTTGAGCGCGAGGTGATGCTTCCTAAATTCGATATCCCGCAGGAGTTCAAAGACCCACAAGACGAAGCAGATGGCGGAAAACGCGGAGAGAATAACTATTTGCGCCACCTCACCTACGAAGGCGCAGCCAAGCGCTATGGAACCATAACGCCGGAAATTGCAGAGCGGCTCGATTTCGAGTTGCAAACCATTGCCAATACAGGCTATCCGGGGTATTTTCTTATTGTGCAAGATTTTACCTCCAAAGCGCGCGAGTTGGGTGTGGCAGTAGGTCCGGGAAGAGGGAGTGCCGCGGGCTCGGCGGTGGCTTATTGTGTAGGCATCACCAATGTGGACCCAATTAAATACAAGCTGCTATTTGAGCGCTTCTTGAATCCCGAACGGGTGTCGCTGCCGGATATTGATATCGATTTTGACGACGAAGGTCGCGGCCTGGTGATAGACTATGTGGTGCAGAAATATGGCGCCGACCAAGTGGCGCAGATTGTGACTTATGGAACCATGGGTTCGAAATCGGCAGTTCGCGACGCTGGTCGTGTGATGGAATTTCCACTAAGTGAAACCGATATGGTGGCCAAAAAACTGCCCAGCGACCTTGAATTGAAGGAGTTTTTAGAATCGGATCTCAACGAACTCAAGAAAAAGGTTAGGAGCGACGAGTTTGAGAATATAAAATGGTTGCGAAACGAGTATAGCTCCGAAACGCCCGCAGGTGATGTGCTGCGCCTGGCGCGAAAGCTCGAAGGCTCCATTCGCAACACCGGAATACACGCATGCGGGGTCATCATTACGCCTCAAAAATTGGTGGATATAACCCCCGTTTTTTCTCCAAAAGACTCGAATCTATTGGCCACACAGTTCGACAACTCGGTGGTAGAAAAGGCAGGGATGCTCAAAATGGACTTTTTGGGATTGAAAACCCTGACTATTCTGAAAGAAGCTGTGAAACTGATCAAAGAGCGTAGAGGAATTGCCATTGATTTGGATGAAATTCCATTCGACGATCAGCCCACCTACGAACTTTTTCAGAGAGCAGAAACGATCGGGTTGTTCCAGTTCGAATCGGCGGGCATGCAAAAGCACCTGAAGGACCTTAAGCCCGATCGCTTTGAAGACCTAATTGCTATGAATGCCTTATACCGGCCGGGGCCCATGGAATACATTCCTGATTATGTGGCCCGAAAGAATGGCAAGCAACAGATAGCCTACGACCTGCCGGAAATGGAGGAATATCTCGAAGAGACGTATGGCATAACCGTTTATCAGGAGCAGGTGATGCTGCTTAGTCAAAAGCTCGCGGGCTTCTCGAAAGGGCAGGCGGACGTGTTGCGAAAGGCCATGGGTAAGAAGCAAAGATTTGTGCTTGATAAATTGAAAACCGCTTTTTTAGAAGGCTGCGAAAGCAAGGGTTTTGAACTCAGCATTTGCGAGAAAATATGGAAGGATTGGGAATCATTTGCGGAATATGCCTTCAATAAGTCGCACTCTACTTGCTACTCTGTATTGGCTTATCAAACCGGTTACCTAAAAGCCAACTATCCGCAGGAATACATGGCGGCGGTGCTTACGCACAACATGAGCGACATTAAGAAGGTGAGTTTTTTCATGAACGAATGTAAGCGCATGCGGGTGCCTGTGCTGGGGCCTGATGTGAACGAAAGTGCCTACAATTTCACAGTGAACAAAGCCGGTGCTATTCGTTTTGGAATGGGCGCGGTGAAAGGACTAGGGCAAGCAGCCGTGGAAAACATCATCCAGGAAAGGAAGGAGAATGGGGCTTTTGAAGACATTTTCGACTTGGCGCAGCGGGTAGACCTAAGGCAAGTAAACAAACGATCGCTGGAAAGTCTTGCATTTGCCGGGGCATTTGACGCTTTTCAAAACGGCAACCGCGCCATATTTGTGACCCCTGAAGGAGACGGCACTACTTGGATAGAAAAAGCGATTCGATATGGTCAAATACTGAAGAAACAAGAGGATACGGCGCAGGTTTCGCTTTTTGGAGATGTGGGCGGAGTGGATGTGATTAAACCGGAACCCCCCAACATTCCGCGGTGGAACAACCTGATGCGATTGAAGAAAGAGCGTGAGGTAGTGGGCATCTATATCAGCGCACACCCGCTTGATGATGTGTATCCTGAAATGAAGTTTACCACCAATACATCCCTTGAAAATTTGGCCGACCCCTTGCCCATTTTGGGAAAGGATTTGCGTTTTGGCGCCCTTGTATTGGAAGCGCAACACCGTGTTTCGAAAGCCGGAAAGAAATGGGGCACTTTGATATTGGAGGATTTACAAGGCAATTTTGATTTCAATCTTTTTTCAGAAGACTACCAGAAATTCCAACACCTTATCCAGGAAGACCTTTTGCTGTGGGTGCGCGGCGCTTTTGAGCGGAAGGAGTATACCACCAACGACGGCCAAAGCCGCAGCGAGATTCGTTTTCGGGTGAGAGAGATAAAGCTGCTCAACGAGATGTTGGAGAAAGGAATCGAAAAGGTGAAAATTGAGTTTGAGCTGAAAGAACTGGATACGGCCTTCTACCAAAAGCTATTTGGTGTGCTGAATAAATATAAAGGGAAACAAAAGTATGAGATAAGCGTTTTCGATACTGAAGCACGACTTAGCCTCAACCTCCCTTCTCGCGGCAAAGGGATAAGGATATGCAGGGAGCTCTTGCAAGAGTTGGATGAGATTCCGAAAATTCGTGTGTTAATTCCATAGTCAATCGAGTGTTCTTTCGTACTTTCGTCGCGCAATTTTTAGTAACCCATTTCATAAAAAAATATCATGGCAATAGAGCTAACAGACAGCAATTTTGATGAACTTGTATTGAACTCCGACAAGCCCGTGTTGGTAGATTTTTGGGCAGAATGGTGTGGCCCTTGCCGCATTGTAGGTCCTATCGTTGAAGAAATTTCGAAGGATATGGATGGCAAAGCAGTGGTAGGGAAAGTGGATGTAGACAGCAACCACAGTGTGAGCATGAAATATGGCATTCGCAACATCCCCACACTGCTCATCTTCAAGAATGGCGAAGTGGTAGACAAGCAAGTTGGCGCCGTTCCGAAACAAGTTTTGATGCAGAAACTAGAAGCACAACTGTAATAAAAGTTGAGCATTCGCATTATAAAGGGCTGAAAAGCCCTTTTTTTGTACCCATGAGTAAGGAGAACATTGAAGATATCAGACTGGAGCAATACGGCTCGTTGGAGTTTTACGCCAAGCAAGTGGTGGAAGGCTTCATTACCGGCTTGCACAAAAGCCCATACCATGGTTTTAGCGTGGAATTTGCTGAGCACCGGCAGTACAATAAGGGCGAATCGACCCGCCATATCGACTGGAAACTATATGCCCGCACCGACAAGCTTTTCGTGAAGCGCTTTGAAGAAGAAACCAATCTTCGCTGCATGCTGGTGCTGGATGCTTCTTCTAGTATGCATTATCCTAAAAAGACCGGATTTGATTTCCAGAACCTCAACAAACTCCAGTTTAGTATTGTGGCCTCGGCCGTACTGATGAATATTTTCAAGAGGCAAAGGGATGCCGTTGGATTGTCGGTTTACGCTGATAAGGTGGAAACGCTCACACTTTCCCGAAGTTCCACCATGCATCACAAATTGCTTTTTCACGAAATGGAGCAAGTGCTCGACGGCATGTATGGCGAGCGACTGATGACCACATCAACGCCAGCATCTCTACATGAAATAGCCGAAAAGGTGCATCAACGTTCCTTGATCATTTTGTTTTCGGACATGTTCGACAGAAGTGGGGCCAACGACGAGGAGTTTTTTAGCGCGCTTCAGCATTTGAAATACAACAAACATGAAGTCATTCTTTTTCATGTGGTGGATCGCAAGCATGAGGTGGAATTTGAGTTTGAGAACCGGCCATATCGATTTATTGACATGGAAACGGGGGAGCAAGTAAAGTTGAACCCAAGCGAGATAAAGGATGAATATGCCAGGAGGGTAAAAGAGTTTGAGAAGGAATTGAAACTACGTTGCTCACAATACCATATTGATATGGTAGAGGCAGACGTAAACAGCGGATTCGACAATATTTTGCTCACCTACTTACTCAAACGACAAAGGCTGTACTGATGCGCACCCTCTGCTTGATGCTTCTTTTAGCGCTTTCCAATTCGGTTTTTTCGCAAGAGACAGTGCCGGTGGATACTACAACACACCAAATAGAATATTTTGCAGAAAAGCCAAGCTATCTCGAATTAAGTTTGCAGGTACAGGCAAACTTTTCGCCTGTTTATTTGAAGAATACTTTTGTGATTGGCGCGGACACTTTCTTTGACTATGTGAAGCTGGAAAAAATGGGTTTACATGTAATGAAAACCCTGAAATTGGATAGTGGCGAGCGGGTGTTGGCCATCTCGGAACCGTTTCAGGAGCTCGGCGATCCTGGTTATGAGCTTTTTGTAGAATGGCGAAAGAATGACCTTGTGCTACCCGAACATGTGGTGAACAAAACCTATGTAGAGTTTTTAGGCACAGTGTGGACTGCCGATCAAAAAGTGCTGTTCCGATTTAAGAAGAATGGAACACATGCCGAACGCCTTGTGCTACACATTGGCTTTACTTCCGGCTTCGATTTCAGTTCGCTTTTTTTGAATACGAAAATGGTGTACGAATACGAAAGTGCTTTAGAGAAAGAGTTGGAGATTAGCGTAAACCCATATCGACGGAAA
>CAZBBV010000064.1:0-3458 GCA_964490025.1 uncultured Cryomorphaceae bacterium
CCATGAAGGTGAACTACTTCGAGATTTCGAAGCAGATGGACATTTTCACCACTTTGTTCAAAGAAATAAATACTTACTACGTGGATGACGTGGAGCCGGGCACCTTGATGAAAACCGGAATTGACGCCATGCTCAACTCCCTAGATCCTTACACCACTTACATTCCGGAGAGCGATATTGAAGATTTTCGCTTTCAAACCACCGGACAATACGGAGGCATTGGCGCATTGATCAGAAAAAAGAACGACACCATCTTCATCAGCGAGCCCTATAAGGGTTTCGCCGCCGACAAAGCTGGTTTGGTGGCCGGTGATGCTATCCTGGAAGTGGACGGAAAACCGGTGATCGGTAGAAATACCTCTGATGTGTCGAAAGTGTTGAAAGGCGAAGCAGGATCGACAGTGGTACTAAAAATACGCAAAGCGGGAAGCAACGAGATCGTGACCGTTTCGCTCAATCGCGAAGAGATTCAAGTGGACTGTGTGCCCTACTACGGTATGGTGGGAAATGGCATAGGCTATATTCGATTGAACAGCTTTACTGATAAAGCATACAATGATGTGAAAAATGCGTACCTCGATTTGGAAGCCAACAATGAACTGAAGGGCATTATCATTGACCTGCGCGGAAACCCGGGAGGTTTGCTACGCGAGTCGGTGAACATTGTAAACATGTTTACCGAAAAAGGAACAGAAGTGGTGAGCACACGAGGCAAAGTGAAGGAATGGGACAAGCAATACAATGGCCTCAATGCGCCACTGAGCACAGAGATTCCGGTAACGATTTTGGTGAATTCAAATTCGGCTTCGGCTTCTGAAATTGTTTCCGGAGCGCTGCAAGACCTCGACCGCGCGGTGATTGTGGGCAAAAAGACCTTCGGAAAAGGACTGGTGCAACAGCCACGAAACCTTAGCTACAACGCCCAGCTCAAAGTGACCATTGCCAAATATTACACCCCTAGTGGACGCTGCATCCAGGCCATTAATTATTCTGAAAAAGATGAAAACGGCAATGTGAAAGCCATGCCCGACTCGCTGCGCACCGTGTTCAAAACCAAAGGTGGCCGCTCTGTGCGTGATGGCGGGGGAGTGGAACCTGATGTGGCGGTAGAAACCGAAGCTTGGCCCGAAATTCTTGTAGCATTAGAGCGCGAAGGCTACATCTTCGACTTTGCCAATCTGTATGCCTACAAAACGGAAAGTATTTCAGAGCCCACCACTTTTTCATTGACCCAGGAGGAGTACGAAGAGTTCGTTCAGTTTGTAGCTTCGCGCGATTTCAATTTTCAAACATCAACAGAGAAAAAGCTGGATGCCTTTAAGAAAACCGCGGGTGAGGACGACTATCTGGAGTCTTTGGCGCAAGAGCTGCAGCAAATGGAATCGAAACTAGCCATGGCCAAGGATGACGACATACACAAGCACCAAACGAGAATAAAGGAATGGCTGGAGCAAGAAATTGTAACACGCTATTACTATCAAAGAGGACGAATAGAATACGAACTTAAGAACGACCCATATTTGAACGCCGCCATTGAAGTGCTAAACGACCAAAGTAGATATCGAGAAATTCTATCTTTGGCGGCTAAGCCATGAACACATTGAACAGTAAAGAATTCAGTAAAAGGCTATATCTATATAGCCTTTTTTATTTGGCTATATCGCTGCCCTTTCAAAGTTATATCTACCCATTGGTGGGCTTTTTTGCCTTGTGCCTTGCGTGGCTTTTGCTTGGCGACTGGAAAAAACGCTTCCAGTTTATGCTTCGCTCGCAGGCGGTGTGGTGGTATTCATTCGTCTATCTCCTCATTTTTGTAGGACTCAACCGAACGGAAAACTGGCCAGGCGCTTGGGAAGAAATAGGGAGTTTTATACCGCTGCTCATTCTTCCTGTTCTCATTGGATCTGGTGTAGAGCTCAATTCCAAGCAACGCGATAGAGTCTTCTGGTTGTTCATCTATTCGCTCATCTTGAGCTGTGTGTTGAGTGTGGCCGTAGGCTTTTTCAACTATACCCAGGCACAGGACCTGGGCAATATGATTCCTCCATTGTACTACTTGTTCTACTCCAAGCTCTCCTTTTTCGTGGCCGAGCAACCCAGCTATCTGGCCCTATACTTGGCCATGGCTTTCTTTATTGTCGGTCATTTTCTATGGCGCGATTGGTATAGTTTGCCAATCAAGAAGAAACGGATATACATGGCCATAATGCTGCTGTTTTTCGTTATGATTTTTCTCCTGGCGGTGCGTGCGCAGATTATCGCTTTTATAATCACATTATTGGGCAGCACCTTTATATTGCAGCGTCAGAAAGGCGGCTTGCGCAAAGCACTGATGCTTTCTTCTCTGCTCATTGTTGTTTTCACCATTCTCATTCTAATTCCTCGTCGAACAAGGGAGCGGCTCAACGAATTCCGTTCGGATGTACTCACGCTTTCTATGGAGGAAAAAGAAGAATACGTAAACACAAGAGTGTATCTGTGGCGAAAGGGCTATGAGATATTTAGGGAGCACATTTGGTGGGGCGTGGGCACAGCCAATGGAATCAATGAACTAGTGGCCAGAGCCGACGAGGAATTGAAAGAAGCGGCTACACTTTATTCCGTGAGGGATATTTGCAATTCTGATTTATTGCTGGCTTATCGATACATCAATAGGTACAAAACGGTTGAGGTTCTTGGCGATTCTATTACCCTTTCTTCTGCCGATTTCTGGAATATTAAAACCGTTCCTGATGGTGCTCAGCTAGCGCCATCAGATGATGGATTGAAATTTTCGATTTCCAATATTTCATCACCCATAGTTTTTGGAAGCTCGCAGCTGGAGCCTGGCAAGCTCTACTCCTTTCACATACATGCACACGATCGGAATTTGGGAGGCCTTATTTTCAGAAATGGTGAAAAGAAGCTGCTGCAGGTGAGAGAGCGCGCCAAGGACAACGGCTATCGCTACACAGGGTATTTTGAAGCCAAAAGCGACACTTTCATTATTGCCACAGCCGAATTTCTGCCTACTGATATTCATTTGGGCGAGTTTTATCTCACCGAAATCACAGAGCCCAATGCGCCTGTGTCCGCCGGCCCTGTGCCGCGCGCGCTGGACAATGCCTTGGAGGTAGTAGTGCACCGCCTGCGATTCCACAGCCAGTTTGTGGAAATCATGGTAGCCTACGGCCTCATTGGGCTTTTCGTGTTTTTCATGTTGGTCTACCGTACTTTCGTGTATGCCTACCTGCGTAAAAATCACCTGTACAGCATCTTTCTAATCTTGATTCTCATCAGTTTTGCCACGGAGCACATGCTCTATCGCCACGCCGGACTTATGTTTTTTGCCTTCATGGGGCCCATGCTGCTGCTATATGGCCACCCTATTCGTGGTAGTAAACGCGACGAACCCGCTGAGAAATAGAGGTGAGTATTTCGTAGGGAATGGTGCCTGTTTCGTTTGCAATGGCGCGCAA
>CAZBBV010000064.1:3558-8368 GCA_964490025.1 uncultured Cryomorphaceae bacterium
CCCACGCTTTCTCCTCTTTTTACATCTTTTATCTGCGAAACATGCGAATGAAGCGCACCCACTAGTTCTAGTTTTTTCTCCACCTCCGCGTTGGAATGTATACCATAAAGGCCAATGCCCAGCCTGATCATTTCGTAATGCGCGGCGCCGAGGCGGTCCAGTCCGCCGGAGTTTAAGATATGTCGCAAAGGTCTGTAGCCCAGCGATTGTTGTATGGTTCCGCTTACTTTTTCAAACCGCGCAATTTGTTCGAGCGAAAATGCTTCGTGCCGGAGGTTGTCGCTGGCGGCCAAGTGCGAAAAAACAGAGGCTACACGAATACCGTCAGTCGATCGGATTTTTTCCAGCGCTTCCGTGAGGTCTTCTTCCGCAAGTCCCAAGCGGTTCATGCCGGTTTCTATCTTTAGGTGAATGGGATATTCCTGCAGGCCCTCCTCTTCAGCTATTTTAATAAATGTGTTCAACGAACGAAGGCTAAAAATTTCAGGTTCCAGCTTGTAGCGCACCATGCCGCGAAAAGCGGAAGTTTCGGAGTTCATCACCATGATGGGTAGCTTGATGCCGGCTTTGCGCAGGCTTGCCCCTTCGTTGAAATAAGCCACGCCCAAGTACTCCACACCGTGGTATTGCAATAGGGTGGCAATCTCCGCCCCACCGCTACCATAGCTGTAGGCCTTTACCATGGCCATGATTTTTGTCTTTGGATTTAGCATTTGCCTGAAGACAGAAAGATTGTGTGCCAGTGCAGGGAGTTTTATTTCGTAGCGCGACTCGTGTTCCTGAATACGCAGCCGCTCGGCAATTTGCTCCAGTTTGAATTTTCGTGCGCCTTTTAGGAGGATGATTTCGTTCTCAAATTTTAGGTCGTTCCAACGGGCGAGCAGTGCATCTACATTTGGAAAAAATATGGCCGAATGACCAAACAGATAGCGGAACTTGCTCAACTCTTCGCCTATGCCAATAAAGCGATCTACCTTGTGGTGATGCACCATTTCGGCCACTTTGCTGTACAGCTCTATTGGCGTTTCGCCGCTTTGCTGTATGTCGGTCATCACCACCGTTTTGCTCATGTTGCGCTTGTGAATTTCCTGATAGTCGAGCGCTAATTTCAAGGCGTCAAGATCGGAACTGTAGCTGTCGTTAATGAGCGAGCAACCGTATTGGGCTTCGGCAATTTCCAATCGCATGTTGATGGGCTCCAAATGCAACGCCGATTCGGCAATTTGATCGAATGAAACTCCCAAATGAGCAGCCAGTGTTATGGCGTGCATGGCATTTTCCAGCGAAGGCTCGTCCGTAAAGGGCAGTTCTACGGCCTGCGTTGTACCTTTCCAATGAATTTCGAGCGTGGTATGAACCGTATTTTCCTTCACTCTTATTGCTAAAAAGTCTGCTTGCTTATCTGCAAACGACCAAGAAATAAGCTGCTTCCCTTCCATTTTACTGATCCGATTGTGTATAGTGCTGTGGTCTCGGCAATACACAATGGTTTTACTGTTTTCGAAAAGCTTGAGTTTTTCCTCCAGCTTCTCCTCAAGGCTACTGAACTGGGCATTGTGCGGCGAGCCTAAATTGGTGAACAAGCCAATCTCGGGTTGAATGAGCTCAGCCAGTTTTTGCATTTCTCCAATCTCTGATATGCCCGCTTCAAACAAGGCCACTTCGTGCTCCTTTCGCAAGCGCCACACACTGAGTGGAACACCGATTTGCGAATTGAAGCTTCCTGGATTTTTCAGAACAGCATATTTCTTCGAAAGCAACTGCGCTGTCCATTCTTTTACAATGGTTTTACCGTGGCTACCGGTGATGCCCACCACCGGAATATGAAACGCGTCGCGGTGAGCTTTGGCTAGCTTCTGCAGTGCTTCCAAAGTGTTGTCTACCTCTATGAAGTGGCTTTTCGGGTAGCTCTTTTCCGGCATTTCAGACACCAAAAATGCGGGCACACCCATGGTCACCAATTCCGGTATGTAGCGGTGGCCGTTGTTGCTACCCGTTACTAAGGCAATAAAGAGCGTCCGGCTGCTTTGGAATATTTTTCTGCTATCGGTCTGTAAGAATCGAATTTCGGCCTTTGGATTGGGGCCAATGTATTTTCCGCCCACGGCCGCCGCTACCTCCGCTACGGTCCAGGTTTCACTTCTGCTCATTCTCTTTCATCTTGGCGTAAAAACTGGCACGACTCAAAGGCTCATACTCGTTTTTTTCGCCGAGCATGATGAGCGATTCATCTTTTTCCCTTCGGAAAGAGTAGTGGGCCGGCTCTCCGGTTTCCACACAAATGGCGTGCACCTTGGTCACATATTCGGCAATGGCCATCAATTGGGGCATTGGGCCAAAAGGGCGTCCTAAATAGTCCAGATCGAGGCCGGCAATAACCACACGCACACCTCTGTTGGCCAGCGTGTTGCATACCTCTACTATTCGGTCGTCAAAAAACTGAGCTTCGTCAATGCCCACCACTTCCACTTCATTGGCAAGGAGCAAAATATGATCGGCCGAGGGGATAGGCGTGCTGGGAATGGCATTGTTGTCGTGGCTTATGATGTCGCGTTCGTCATAGCGTTTATCTACTTCGGGCTTAAAAATCTCCACGCGTTGCTTGGCAATTTGTGCGCGCTTCAGCCGGCGTATCAGCTCTTCCGTTTTCCCCGAAAACATGCAGCCGGTGATCACTTCTATCCAGCCGCTTCTGCGGGAATGATGCATGGGACTTTCTAAAAACATTTGCTTGAAAATACTCGTTTGGGCAAATGTAACCAATTGCATTTGCCTCCTGACGCAAAGGAATTCGTTTACCTTTACGAAGCAAATTTTTTCTAGAGATGAACAAAGAATTGAAGCAGCGAATCAAAAATCTGATTGAAGAACTGAACTACCGCACGGACCAAAAGAGCGCCGGAGAAATAAAAAAACTTAGTTCTGAGTTGTATGAAGCCGCTATCGAATTGGTTTTTGTAGAAAATATGCCCAAAGCTGAGGCGCCCCATGTGGAAGCAACGAAAGTAAAGGTAGCTGCTGCAAGTGCCGCGATTCCTGAGCAAAAAGTTCCGGTGGCGGATTTGTTTGCAAATGCGGATCCCGAGGAAGCAATTAAAGTGATGGAATCTGAACGCGTGGAGGTGGAGAAAGTGGCCATAACTGTGACGACCGAACGCGAAACAAGCACTGTGCACAGTGGGAAAACGCTGAACGACAGCTTTCACAAAGGTATCGCCGTGGGTTTCAACGATCGCTTTGCTTTTGTCCACAAGCTTTTTGACGGAAACGAGGACGAGTACTACCGCGTGTTGTCTCAATTAAACAGCATGTCGAACTACCAAGAAGCGCTTGCCTTTTTGGACAATGTGGTGAAGCCTGACTACAATTGGACTGAAAATGCGGAATTCGAAACCCGCTTGAAGGAAATTTTGGAGCACCATTTTTCTTAAATAATGGGTCGCCTCATTATCATACCTACACCAGTCGGAAACCTGCAAGACATCACCTTACGGGCGCTTGAAACCCTAAAAACAGTGGACTATATCCTGGCTGAAGATACCCGTACTTCCGGGCGACTGCTCGCCCACTATGGCATTGGCACTCCTTGCCGCTCGTTTCATATTCACAATGAGCACAGGGCATTGGAACCCATTATTCGCGACCTGAAAGCGGGTGGAACAATCGCCCTTGTGTCGGATGCGGGCACGCCCGGCCTCAGCGATCCGGGATTTTTGCTGAGCCGCGCCTGCGCCAACGAGGGAATTGTTGTGGAGTGTTTACCAGGCGCTACAGCCCTTATTCCGGCAATCGTGGCCTCAGGCCTTCCCTTGGATAGATTTGTTTTCGAAGGATTTTTGCCGGTGAAAAAAGGACGAAAAACCCGATTGGAAGAAATCGCTCAGGAGCGCCGAACCATTGCACTTTACGAATCGCCACACCGAATATTGCGCACATTAAAAGATCTCTCTACCCACCTTGGGCCCGAAAGAAATGCGGTTGTGGCGCGGGAGATATCCAAAAAATTTGAAACTTACCACCGCGGAACGCTTCAAGAACTTATTTCTGAGTTCGACAAGAACCCCCCGAAGGGCGAAATGGTTGTAGTGGTAGAAGGATGGACAAAGAAGAAAAATGAAGATTGAATTAAAACTCGATAAAGACTGGATCAGCACCTTGCCGCGGCCGCTTTGGGTGGCGGGCCCTTGTAGCGCTGAATCCTATGGACAACTGGATGAAACCATAAAAGCCATTTTGGAGAAAGATCCCATCTGGGCATTTCGTGCCGGGGTGTGGAAGCCGCGCACCCGTCCGGGATCGTTTGAAGGCATTGGCACAAAAGCATTGGAATGGCTTCAGGCCATTAAGGCCAAGTACAACATTAGGGTAGCCACTGAGGTGGCAAACGCCCAGCATGTGAAAGAAGCTTTGGATGCCGGCGTGGATGTGTTGTGGCTTGGTGCACGCACCACCGTCAATCCTTTTTATGTGCAGGATATTGCCAATGCTCTGCGGGGTGTGGACATACCCGTTTTTGTAAAGAATCCATTGCACCCCGATCTGGGCTTGTGGATGGGCGCTTTGGAACGCCTCAATCAAGCCGGCATTACCAAGTTGGTGGCTGTGCACAGGGGTTTCTTTTCTTACGATAGCGCCCCTTATCGCAACGACCCGAAATGGGATGTGGTGATAGACCTCAAGCGGATGCTCCCCGAGCTGCCCATTCTGTGCGATCCCAGCCACATTGCCGGAAAACCGGAATTGGTAAAAGACATCTGCCAAACGGCGCTCGACCTTACCTTGGATGGTATCATGGTGGAAACCCACATCC
>CAZBBV010000065.1:0-7726 GCA_964490025.1 uncultured Cryomorphaceae bacterium
TGAATGTACACTCTTGCTATAGCCTGAAATACGGTGTGATGAACGAAAAGGAACTGCTGGAGCTGGCCGCCACCCACGGCCACCGCCGCATGGCCCTCACGGACATCAACAACACTTCCGCCTGCCTCAACTTTTTGCGCATGGCGCCGCGCTATGGCATCCACGCCGCCGTGGGCGTCGATTTTCGCCAGGGCAACCAACGCCGCTTTGTGGCTGTAGCGCGCAACAACGAGGGCTTCCGGGAAATCAACGCCTTCCTCTCGCAATACCAGATACACGGGCTGGAGCGGATCCTGCCTGCGCGCGCACCGCAGTGGCAGCATGTGTGGGTGCTCTATCCCATGCAGGGGGCTCCTGCACAATTGCTCCCCAACGAGTTTGTGGGTGTGTTGCCCACCGAGCTGTCGCGCATAGCCTTCTCGCCCTGGGCGCGACAGCCCGAAAAACTGGTGGCCATGCCTGCGGCCAGCTTTCGCCACAAGCGCGACCACAACACACACCGCCTGCTGCGCGCCATTGACCAAAACACCCTGCTCAGCAAGCTATCGCCGCTGGAGCAGGCCTCCGCCACCGACCTTTTCCCCGACAAGCAGCAGATGGCCCACTGGTACCGCGCCATGCCGGAGCTCATCACCCGCGCCGAGGCCCTGCTGGACGCCTGCGAGATGCATTTCGACTATGGCAAAAACAACAACAAGAAACTGTTTGGCAGTAGCCGCAACGAAGACGTGGAGCGCCTGCGCAGCCTCACCTACAGCGGTGTAGGCTACCGCTATCCGCAGCCTGGCGATCACATCTTCGACCGCATCAGCAAGGAGCTCGACATCATTACCCAAAAGGACTACACCTCCTACTTCCTGATCAGCGACGACATAGTGCGCTATGCTCGCCACAAAGGCTACTACCACGTGGGGCGCGGCAGTGGGGCCAACAGCATTGTAGCCTATTGCCTGGGTATCACAGATGTGGACCCCATAGAGCTCGACCTCTATTTCGAACGCTTCATCAACCTCTATCGCGAAAACCCACCCGACTTCGATCTCGACTTCTCGTGGACCGACCGCGACGACATCACCCATTACATTTTCGAAAAACACGGCAACGGGCACACGGCCCTACTGGCGGCCTATGTCACCTTTCAGTTCAAAAGCGTGCTGCGCGAGTTGGGCAAGGTGTTCGGCTTGCCCCCGGCGGAGATTGACGCCCTGCAGAGCAAGGCCAAGCGCGGCGAGCGCCTCGACGAGATAGAGGCGCTGGTGCTGCGCTACAGTCGCCACATACACGAGCTGCCCAACCACCTGAGCGTGCATGCCGGCGGCATCCTCATTTCCGAAAAGCCCATACACCACTACACGGGCACCTTTGTGCCGCCCAAGGGCTATGCTACTACCCATTTCGATATGGTGGTGGCCGAAGATGCGGGCCTGTATAAATACGACATCCTGAGCCAGCGCGGCCTGGGCCACATTCGCGACACGGTGGATGAGGTGGCGCGCAACCGAGGCGTGGAAATCGACATCCACGACGTGAAGGCCTTCAAAGAGGACGAACAGATCAAAGCCCTACTGCGCGAGGGACGCACCATGGGCTGCTTTTATGTGGAGTCGCCGGCCATGCGCATGCTGCTCAGCAAGTTGCGCACCGACGACTACAAGGGGCTGGTGGCCGCCAGCTCCATCATACGGCCGGGCGTGGCGCAAAGCGGCATGATGCGCGAATACATCCTGCGCCACCGCTCGCCCGAGCGCCGTGCGCAAGCCCACCCCGTGATGCAGGACATTATGCCCGAAACCTACGGCGTGATGGTGTATCAGGAAGATGTGATCAAGGTGGCGCACTACTTCGCCGGCCTGTCGCTGGCCGAGGCCGACGTGCTGCGCCGCGGCATGAGCGGCAAGTACCGCAGCCGCGAGGAGTTTGCCAAGGCGCGGGAAAAATTTTTCGAGAACTGCCGCCAAAAGGGCTACGCCGAAGAGATGACCACCGAGGTGTGGCGACAAACGGAGAGCTTCGCCGGATACGCCTTCTCGAAAGGACATTCGGCCTCTTATGCCGTGGAGAGCTACCAAAGCCTTTACCTCAAGGCCCACTTTCCGCTGGAGTTTATGGTGGGGGTCATCAACAATTTCGGGGGCTTTTACCACACCGAGTTTTATGTGCACGAGGCGCGCATGGCCGGGGCCGACATACAGGCGCCCTGTGTGAACCACAGCCGCTACAAAACCGCCATCTGCGGGCAGCGCATCTACCTGGGCTTTGTGCACATCAAAGCGCTGGAGCACAAAACGGTGGAGAGCCTGCTGCGCGAGCGCGAGCGCGGTGGACCCTTCATATCGCTGGACGACTTCATGCAGCGCAGCGACATCAGCCTACAGCAGCTCAAAATATTGGTGCGTGTGGGGGCGCTGCGTTTTAGCGCTTTGAGCAAAAAGGAGCTCATGTGGCAAATACACTTGCGCATGAGTCCGCACCCCGTGGAAGAAAGACGGAATGAGCTGTTTGCCGTGGCGCCGCGCAACTACAGCCTGCCGCCGCTCCACGAAAATGCGCTGGAAGATGCCTTTGACCAGATGGAGCTGCTGGGCTTTCCGTTGTGTAGCCCTTTCGAATTGCTGGCCGAGCCCCTGCCGGAGCATGTGCCGGCGCGCCACATGGATGCCCATTGCGGACGCAGCATCACCATGTACGGCTACATGGTGACGGTGAAAGAAACCAAAACTACCAACGGCCTGCGCATGAACTTCGGTACCTGGCTCGACACCGAAGGCCATTTTTTCGACACAGTACACTTTCCGCAAACAGCCCAGCGCTATCCGCTGCGCGGACGCGGCATCTACGCTATTCGCGGGCGGGTGGCGGAGGAGTTCGGCTTCTACAGCCTGGAGGTGCACAGCCTGGAGCGCCTTCCTTACCGCGACGATCCGAGATGGAATTAGCCCCGAATCGCGGAGCGATTCGGGGCAGTCTTCAGTCGTAAATTTTAAGTCGTAAGTCGGGGCGATTTCGGAGCGTTTCTGCATTTTTCCTTTGGCCGCCTTGTGTTGCTGATCCCGAAAGCCGCAGTGGACTGTGGTCTCCCGCGTGAGCGGGACAGGAGTTGTCCGTCGTCTGTTGTCCGTCGTCTGTGGACTATGGACTGTGGTCCGTCGACCAAAAAAAGCTATCGACTATGGGCTATCGTCTATCAGCTACAAACCACAAAACAAACCCACTTGATTACTAGACCTTAATTACTATATTTGCCCCACATTTGGGAATGAGCATGAAGGGGGACAGTAGTCCCCTTCTTTATTGGAAAACATGATTACAGAACAGAGCATTAGAGATTTGGCACTCGAGAAACTTCAGGAGTTCGAGCACCTCTTTTTGGTGGATGTGAAGGTGAGCGCTGCAAAAAATATCGAAGTATCGGTGGACGGTATGAAGCCGGTAACCATTGAAAACTGTGTGGCCATATCGCGACACATAGAGGGCAATCTGGACCGCGAGCAGGAAGATTTTCAGCTTACGGTAAGTTCGGCCGGAATGGGTGTGCCCTTCAAGGTGTGGCAGCAGTATGTGAAAAACACCGGCCGCGAGGTGGAAGTGGTGCAGAGCAACGGAGAGAAAATAGAAGGCGTATTGGAAAAGGCAGAAGACAACACTGTGACCATTCGCCTGCCGGAAAAGAAGAAGAAAAAGAAGAAAGGCGAAGCCGAAGACCTAAGCCCCACGACGGTAAGTCTGGGACTTAATGAGATAAAGGAAATTAAAACCGTGATAAAGTTTAAATAAATCTGGAGATGGGTAATTTGAATAACCTGGCATTGATCGACTCGTTTACCGAGTTTAAGGACGAGAAAAACATAGACCGTGTAACCCTCATGGGGATACTCGAAGAAGTAATCCGCGCCACCTTAGCCAAGCGCTATGGCTCGGACGAAAACTTCGACATCATTGTAAACCCCGACAAGGGTGACCTTGAGATATGGCACAACCGCGTGGTGGTGGCCGACGGCGAAGTGGTAACACCGAGTGCGGAAATATCGCTGAGCGAGGCGCGTAAAATAGAGCCTGACTTTGAGATTGGCGAAGATGTGTCGGAAGAAATGAAGCTGATCGATTTCGGTCGCCGCTCCATTTTGGCCCTGCGTCAGAACCTGATTGCCAAGATCCACGAATTCGACAACAGCAACCTATACAAGCGCTACCGCGATATGGTAGGCGAAATCATAGCCGGAGAGGTGCACCACGCCCGTCCGCGCGAAGTCATTATATATGACGACGCGCAGAACGAGCTGATTCTATCTAAGGACCAGCAATTGCCTACCGACTTTTTCCGCAAGGGCGACACCCTACGTGCCGTGGTTGATTCGGTAGAGCTGAAAGGCAACAAACCGGTGATCCGTTTGTCGCGCACTTCGCCTAAGTTTCTGGAAAAACTATTTGAGCAAGAAATACCGGAAGTATTCGACGGACTCATTCAGGTAAAAAGAGTGGTTCGTGTGCCAGGCGAAAAAGCCAAAGTGGCGGTGGAAAGCATTGACGACCGCATAGACCCGGTGGGTGCATGTGTGGGGATGAAGGGAAGCCGCATCCATGGCATTGTGCGCGAGTTGAACAACGAGCAAATAGATGTGATTAACTTTACCAACAATCTACAGCTCTTTATTCAGCGTGCCTTGAGCCCCGCAAAGGTGAGCACACTGAAGATAAATGAAGAAACCAAAACCGTAGAGGTATCTCTGGAGCCGGATGAGGTGCCAAAGGCCATTGGTAAGAAGGGATACAACATTCGTTTGGCCAGCCAATTGGTAGGCTACGAGTTGGATGTATACCGCATGAGTGCCGAAGATGATGAGGATGTGGAATTGCAAGAATTCTCGGACGAAATCGAACAGTGGGTGATCGACGCTTTCAAAACGATTGGCTGCGACACGGCCAAGTCGGTTTTGGAAATGAGCACCGAAGAGTTGGCCCGCCGTACTGATTTGGAAGAGGAAACCATTCAGGATGTAAAGAATATATTGAGTGCGGAGTTTGAATAAAACCCAAGCGCTCAGCCATTTTTAGAAGAACAGCGTAAAATAAAAGTATGTCAGAAGTCGCAGGAAAAAGACTTAGTGCCGTCATTAAAGAATTGAACATCTCACTTCAGCGAGCAGTAGATTTTCTTAAGGGGAAAGGTGTGTCCATAGATGCCAGCCCCAATACGAAGATCGCCGGAGATGTGTATGATATGCTCGTGCACGAGTTTGAAACCGATAAATCTAAAAGAGAGAAATCGGAGAAGCTAACCGAGAAGCACCGTCAGGAGCAGGAGGCCATGCGCGCAGAACTGCACAAGCCTGAGGTAAAAGAGGTTCCGGTGGCGGCTCCTGCACCAACCCCCGCACCTGCCGCTCCGGAAGCGCCAGTGACAGTAGCACCTGCCGCCCCGGCCAAAGAAGAGCCAAAGAAAGAGGACAATGTAATAAGGGGCACGTCGAAGATTACCGGCCCGAAAACCATTGGGAAGATTGACCTCGACAAACCCAAAAAAGCAGAAAAGAAAGAAGAACCAGTTGAGGAGACTAAAGTAGAAGCTCCCGAGCCCGCAAAGGCAGAAGAGAAAGCAGAGGCTGAGAAAGCTAGCGCTCCGGTAGAAGAAGCAAAGCCCGAACAAGCACCTGTTGTTGAAGCAGCTGAACCTGTGAAGGAGGACGAGAACAAAATGCACGTAACGGAGTATAAAAAACTTACCGGGCCGGTGATGACGGGTCAAACCATTGATCTCGACAAATTCAAGAAGCCGGAGAAGAAAGCGACTACGCCTTCGGCTGCCGATAAGGATAAGCGCAAGCGCAAAAGAATTAAGACCGAAGATACGCCTGCTGCCAAGGCGGCTGCCAAGGCCAAAGGAGGAGCCGTTAAGCCAAAACCGGCTGAAAAACGTGAATTGACTGACGAGGAAATCCAGAAGCAAATCAAGGAGACCCTAGAGAAACTAACGAGCAATACCAAGAGCAAGGGCTCGAAATATAGAAAGGCAAAACGCGAAGAGCGCCGTGAAAAAGTACAGCAGGAAGAGGAGCTGAGAGAAGCCGAAAGCCGCACGCTGCAGGTGACAGAGTTTGTAACTGTGGACGAGCTAGCCACCATGATGAATGTGCCTGTAACGCAGGTTATCGGCACGTGCATGCAACTGGGAATCATGGTAACCATGAACCAGCGCCTGGATGCAGAAACGCTCAGTATTGTAGCCGAAGAATTCAACTTCGAGGTGGAATTTGTAAGCGCCGATCTGAAAGAATCAATCGAAGACGAGAAAGACGACCCGGCTGACTTGGTGTCGCGCCCGCCAATTGTAACGGTGATGGGACACGTTGACCACGGAAAGACTTCGCTTTTGGACTACATCCGCAAAGCAAATGTTATCGCAGGGGAGTCGGGTGGTATTACACAGCACATTGGTGCTTATGAAGTTACACTTCAAGGCGGTCAGCAAATAGCCTTTATCGATACCCCCGGTCACGAAGCATTTACCGCCATGCGTGCCCGTGGAGCCAAGGTGACCGATATCGCTATTATAGTAGTAGCGGCTGACGACAATGTGATGCCACAAACCAAAGAAGCCATCAGCCACGCGCAAGCGGCCGGTGTGCCTATCGTGTTTGCCATCAATAAGGTGGATAAGCCGGATGCCAATCCTGAAAAGATTAAGGAGTCGCTTGCCAACTTGAATTTGTTGGTGGAAGACTGGGGAGGAAAAATCCAGAGTCATGATATTTCTGCTAAGACGGGATTGGGCGTAGCAGAACTTCTCGAAAAGGTATTGCTGGAAGCTGAGATTCGCGATTTGAAAGCCAACCCTAAGCGAAATGCATTGGGAACCGTAATTGAAGCCAGCTTAGACAAAGGCCGTGGTTATGTAACCACTGTTTTGGTGCAGAATGGAACTTTGAATATCGGCGATTATCTTTTGGCCGGTCAGTACCACGGAAAAGTAAAAGCCATGTTCGACGAGCGCGGAAAGAAAAGAGACTCCGCAGGACCATCCACACCGGTAATGGTGCTTGGACTAGATGGCGCCCCGCAAGCAGGTGACGACATAGTGGTGATGAAAGACGAACGCGAAGCCAAGGCAATCGCCACACGCCGCCAGCAATTGCAGCGCGAGCAGAGCATTCGCACCAGCAAGCACATTACTTTGGACGAAATTGGTCGCCGTTTGGCCATTGGCGAATTCAAAGAATTGAACATTATCCTAAAAGGCGACGTGGATGGATCAATCGAAGCATTGGCCGACAGCTTGCAAAAGCTTTCTACATCAGCCATTCAGGTAAACATCATCCACAAAGCCGTAGGTCAAGTAACCGAAAGCGACGTACTACTAGCCTCAGCTTCGGATGCCATCATCATTGGCTTCCAGGTGCGTCCTTCGGTAAATGCAAGGAAGTTGGCGGAAAAAGAACAGATCGACATTCGTTTGTACAGCATTATCTACGACGCCATCAACGAAGTGAAAGACGCCATGGAGGGCATGCTTTCGCCTGAAATGAAGGAGGAAATTGTGGCCAATGTGGAAATTCGCGAGGTATTCAAGATTACCAAAGTGGGTTCAGTAGCGGGCTGTATGGTGTTGGATGGTAAAATCACTAGAAACAACAGCATCCGTGTGATTCGTGATGGCGTGGTGGTGTACACCGGACGTCTGGGTTCATTGAAGCGTTTCAAAGACGACGTGAAAGAAGTGACCAAAGGCTAC
>CAZBBV010000065.1:7736-8309 GCA_964490025.1 uncultured Cryomorphaceae bacterium
GGATTGAACATTGACAATTTCAACGACATCAAAGTGGGCGATATCGTAGAAGCCTACGAAGAAGTAGCAGTGAAGAAGACGCTCTAAGGGTTTTTTAGATACGACAATTTATGAGGCTCATTCCTTTTCAGGGATGAGCCTTATTTTATCCTTCACCACAAAGCAACCGCTACATGCAGGGCCTAGTGTTCTAATCAGTTTTTCGGCTTCCAACTTGGTGCGAAAATCACCGATTCGCGTTTTGAAATAAGGCTGCTCGTAGGCCACGTAAATATTGAAAGCATGTTCAACGGAAGGGTCTTGCCATTCGCTTTTTGCCTTGTTTGCTCCGTCGCGTGTGCCGGAATAAACCTGAACGCGCCATCCATTCGAAACCGGGTTGGCCTCTGACGATTTTACATAACGCTCCACGAGATCATCTACCCGATAATCCTTTTCATAAGTCACATTTCCCGGCATAGCGTAGTCTTTCGGTTCTTGAGCAAAAGCCAAAAACGACATAAAAATGGAAAAAGTAATGACTGCTGTTTTCATGGAAAATCCGATTACATTGCGCGACAAAGTAAAGCCAAA
>CAZBBV010000066.1:0-8216 GCA_964490025.1 uncultured Cryomorphaceae bacterium
ATTCCTACAACAGCCGTCCCATGCAAACACCCACCCATTAGTTGGTGGAGTTCCACTAAGTGTTACTAGATTAGATTGAAAAACATACTCTTGTACTGCTCCTTCGCTGCCTCCAAAACCAAGAGTTGGGCAAGAAACGCTCAAACTTGAATCGTAACATTGTGGCGAGATATCTCGTATTGAGACAAGATTGACGGAAATCTGTGTTAAGCCTTGGTAGTTCCATACGCTAATGGACTGATTTGATGCGTCGAGGAGGATTCCATTACAATCTCTATAGATCCTTAACTGAAAAACAAATTGTCCATTCGACTGACATTGCCAAGTAATTTCGCCTCCTAATACATGATCAGCATACGATAAACAACATGCAGAAACTAGAATAATTATTAATGCGATCTTCTTCATGCTTAGCCTTTGGTTATAGTAATTTCTTAGAGGAGCAATTGCCATCAAAATTAATCGGTAATGATCCGCTATCAATAGCAACTTTTTTCTAAAATCACAGTTCTGAACTGCAGTGCTTGCTAGAGGATCATAAATTCTCCGGCTTTTTCAGTTGGCATGTGTAGTGATTTCCATTCCACGCAAAGGCCGCAATGGAAAAGCGCAAAGGGCGCTAAGGGTTGGAATAAGTTGCTTCCCTTTTACTTTTTCTTTATTCATTCGCAAGGATTACAATTCCGAGCTAGCGTGTGCTGAGGTCTGAACACAGTGGTCTGTCGTCCGTGGACCGTGGACCAAAAACTTACCACTAAAGACTAAGCACTTAAATATCAGCACTCAACACTCAAAACCGCAATTCTACATCCCTACATTGTCGCGCTTCCTTCGGTCGGATACGTGCACATTGCGTTCGATATACTGGATAATTTTTCCCGCCACATTGATGCCTGTCGTTTTTTCAATGCCCTCCAAACCTGGCGAGCTGTTCACCTCCAGGATAAGTGGGCCGCGGTCGCTCTGCAGCATGTCCACACCTGCTACTGCCAAGCCTAAGGATTGTGCAGCTTTTACAGCCGCAGCTTTCTCCACCCTACTTAAGGTGATGGGTATGCTGGTGCCGCCACGGTGCAGGTTGGAGCGGAACTCGCCCTCTTTGCCCACGCGCTTCATGGCGCCCACCACCTTGCCGTCCACCACTATGGCGCGTATGTCGGATGCTTTGGCTTCTTTGATAAATTCCTGAACCAAGATGTTGGCATTAAGACCATAGAATGCCTCGATAACTGATTTGGCGGCCTTCTTGGTTTCGGCCAGCACCACGCCCAGGCCTTGTGTGCCCTCCAGCAGCTTGATCACCAATGGCGTGCCGCCCAATTGCTTGATGAGGTTGTCCACGTCGTCCGGATGGCGGGCAAAAGCTGTTTTGGGCACGCCCAAGCCGTGTTTGGCCAAAATCTGGTAGGAGCGCAACTTGTCGCGACTGTGCACCAGGGCCAACGAGCTGAGGGTGGTAAACACCTTTTGCATCTCGAATTGGCGAATCATGCTGCTGCCATAAAAGGTAATGGACGCGCCAATGCGGGGAATAATGGCATCCACGCCTTCTACCAAGTGGTCGCCATAATAAATGTGCGAGCCGCCTTTTTCGATTACCACAAAGCATTTGGCATGGTTGAGCACCTCCACCTCGTGGCCGCGTTCTGTGGCGGCTCTCATCAAACTCTGGGTGCTGTACAAGTCTTCGTTGCGCGATAGAATCACAATTTTCATAGTTCCTGTGCTTTTTTCTTATAGGATAGGTTTCGTTTGCTTACGTCCACGATAAAATTTCCTTTCAAGAGCTTTTTGCCCAACAGCACAGGATACCTCATTCGCTCGCGGTCGGCTAAAGTAAACTCTGCTTCGATTTCTTCTCCAAACAAAATCACTTTTGTAGTGATCACATAGCGATATTCGCTCTGACCAAAGGAATTCTTGATTCTTCGCTCTTCAAAATGCTTGGCCCGCAGTGCTTTTTTCTGATACAGCGGATGGCTAGGATCGAGCAGCTTAAAGGTCACATAGTCCTCGCCATTTTTCTCAATAAGCTTCACATGGTGGCAATGGATGGAGGAAGTCATAGCGCCGGTATCGATCTTACAGGGAACATTGGTTAAAGTTAGCTCCGGAAAATCGATCTTATCTGAACTTCCTATGATGATTTTGTTTCTTTTCAATGAATTTCGCCTTAGGTTAGTGCGGCTAAATATAGTGGCATTTGTCATTCGAAAATAAATAGAAAAACGCCGTGAGCGCCCACGAATACAACCATCCCATTCTGCAAACGCCCATTGAATACCTGAAAGGTGTGGGCCCCAAGCGCGGCGAGCTGCTGCGCAAGCATTTGGCGATTTTCACCTTCGGCGATTTGTTGCACCACATCCCCTATCGCTATGTGGACCGGAGCAAATATGTGAAGGTGGCCGAGCTGCAATCGGATGCTGTAGAGGTGCAGTTGGTGGGAAAAATAACCGGCATGGAAGAACAAGGCGAAGGGCGCAAAAAGCGACTACACGTACATTTTCAGGATGATAGCGGCACTGTGGAGCTCGTGTGGTTTCAGGGCGCCAAATGGATGAAAGACAACCTGAAGATGGGCGAAAGTTATGTGGCCTTCGGCAAGCCCAACCGATTTAAAAGTCGTTGGAGCATCCCCCATCCGGAAATGGAACTGCTGGCGGAGCACCAACGCAGCGCCATGAGCGGCCTTATGCCCATGTACAGCAGTGCCGATCCGCTGGTGAAGGTGGGGCTCACCAATCGCGCCATTGGCAAACTCATCCAAAATCTCTTGCCGCAAGTGAAAGGCACCCTCGCGGAGTTTTTGCCTGCCTATGTTTTAGAAAAATTCCACCTGCCGGCGCGGGAAGCGGCCATGATGGAAATCCATTTTCCCAGAAACACCGAGCAACTGGAAAAGGCGCGACTGCGATTAAAATTTGAGGAACTGCTCCTCATTCAACTGAGCTTGGTGGCGCAGCGCGACTGGCGTAAACGCGAGTTGAAAAGCCACCTCTTTGCGCAAGTAGGCGAGCATTTCAATACTTTTTACAGCCACCATCTTCCCTTCGAGCTCACCAATGCCCAAAAGCGCGTGATCAAAGAAATACGCCAAGACCTGGGTCGCGGCACCCAGATGAACCGCTTGTTGCAAGGCGACGTGGGCAGCGGAAAAACGGTGGTGGCCCTCATGACCTGCCTGCTGGCCAAAGACAATGGTTTTCAGAGCACCATATTGTCGCCCACGGAAATTTTGGCCAATCAGCATTATGAAGGATTCAAAGAACTGCTGCGCGAAATGCCCATCACATTGGCCTTGCTCACCGGAAGCACCACCACAGCGCAGCGCAAAGTGCTTTTTGAAGATTTGAAAAACGGAACGCTCGACATTCTGATCGGTACGCACGCCGTGCTGGAAGACAAAGTGCAGTTTCACAACCTGGGCCTGGTGATTTTCGACGAGCAGCACCGCTTTGGCGTGGCGCAGCGCGCCGCCATGTGGAAGAAAAGCAGCCTCACCCCGCATGTGTTGGTGATGACCGCCACACCCATTCCGCGCACCCTTTCCATGAGTCTTTATGGCGATCTCGATTTAAGCGTGATTGATGAACTGCCGCCGGGCCGAAAACCCATACAAACCATACACAAAACAGACAGCCACCGTTTGGCTTTGTTTGGATTCATGCGCAAACAAATTGAGGAAGGACGCCAAGTGTACGTGGTGTTTCCACTGATCGAAGAAAGCGAAGCGCTGGAGCTTAAAGACCTGGTGGATGGCCACGAAAGTATAGTGCGGGAGTTTCCGGAGCCCAAGTTCCAAGTAGGCATTTTGCATGGCCGACTGAAAGCTGCCGACAAAGATTTCGAGATGCAGCGCTTTGTAAAAAATCAGACACAGATATTGGTGGCCACCACTGTAATCGAAGTGGGTGTGAATGTGCCAAACGCGACGGTGATGGTAATAGAAAGTGCGGAGCGCTTCGGACTTTCGCAATTGCACCAGCTGCGCGGACGCGTGGGCCGGGGCGGCGATCAGTCGTATTGCATCCTCATGACCAAGGAAAGCCTGAACCCTGATGCCTACAAGCGCATACAGACCATGGTGCAAACGCAGGACGGATTTGAAATAGCCGAAGTGGACATGCAGCTACGCGGCCCAGGCGACATGATGGGCACGCAGCAGAGCGGCTTGCCTCCGTTGAAAATTGCCGACCTTTCGAAAGACAGGCAGATCGTGATTTGGGCCAGAAACATAGCTGAAGAACTGCTGAGTGCCGACCCTCAACTCACACAGGCCCAGCACCTGCCCTTGCGACAAGAATTCCTTCGAAAAAACAAGGAGAAAATCCATTGGTCACGAATATCCTGAGTACTTTTACGCTCTTGTTTAGAACAATTCACCTCCCTTCACGCTTTCAGTGGACTATGCTCGATAAAATAAGGAACCGATTGGACCGTATGTGGAAACGCAGCACGGTGTATCACGTCTATTTCAGACGTAGCGGCTTCTATTCTTTTATCGGAAAGCATTCGCTTAAACTGGTTGGATTTCTCATACTTTTTGTACTCGCCATCATGGCCATCCAGTATTTCGTGTCGGATGTGGATGTGTTGTTCCTAAAACTATTTTCACAGCTCACCACCCGAGAGGTGCTCACCATCTTCTATGTTTCAGAAACCATTTTCGGCATTGTGCCGCCCGATTTTTTCATCCTTTGGGGCAACAATTTCGAGTATCCGTTTAAGATGGTGGGGGTGCTGGCCATCCTCTCTTATGCCGGCGGATTCACGGCCTACCTCATAGGCCGCAGGCTGAGCTACACAGAGCGCATCAACAACTACCTCAACAAGCGATTCAAAACGCACTTCGGATTTGTGCACAAATGGGGCGGCTTTTTTATCGTGTTGGCGGCGCTTTTCCCATTGCCTTATGCCATTGCCAGCCTCGTAGCAGGTATCGTTCGCTTTCCTATGAAAAGCTTTCTGCTCTTTGGCTCCACACGCATCTTGCGTTTTTTCCTCTACGCACTGGCGCTCTTTCAGATTGCGGGATGATGTCTACTCCGCAGGCTCTACCCAACCCGGCGATTCCAACTTTCCTTCTCCGAATATTTCTTTGAAGTCCGCTTTGCTCAGATGAATAAGATTGTCGGGGAGGTTAGTAGCTTTTACCAAACCATCCTTCACCAATACCTCTTTCTTATTCATTGCATCCGGACTTTGAATAATTATCGTCTTCCCTACCAATCTGCTTTCTCTATAGGTAATGGCTTGTCCTTCTACAATTTTGTAATTCGGGGCACTAAAATAGGCTGAATCTGCCTCTATTCTCCATGGGCCCCTGCCTTCTATCGCCATTTCCTTCAGTAGTGTCACAATAGGATCTTCGGTATCAATCGTTTCCAGATTCGCCATCATGGCATCCTTAAACTCCGGGTCATTCTTGTTGATGTAATCCTTTTTCTTCATGAAGCCTATTAAGCCATTTTTAGAGAACTCGTGCGCCCAAAGGGTGTCTAACAATTCCTGACTCGACATTTCTTTTTTCTTTAGGTCAATGGAAAACCCGCCACCGCCGTCACCGGTTATGGTCATATCGGAGACCTCCGAGCGGAAAAAGAAAAGCATGAGCAACATGACAATGGCGCCACCGGCCAGGAAACCGTAGTAGAAAGTTCGAGTAGATTTGGGAACAGGATTGAAGTCAGGCGTTGACGTAGTCATTTGAAGAATAGTTTTAGGTTTTAGGCGAAGTAAAGTAACGGTATTTGACCGAAACTTCCGAAGAAGTGGCGGTGCGTCAAGCTGTTGAAGCGATAAATCGGTTGGCAAATTCTAAATTTCTGCCAGTTGAAAATTGCTCGAGAACGACCAATCTCACACACTTTCTAATATCTTCGTAGGACTTAAACCCAAAAATCATGAACCCAAAACTTCGTAACACACTAGCCGTTGTAAGCGGAATCGTTGTTGGCTCGTTAGTCAACATGTCTTTAATCAATGCAGGCCCTATGCTTATTCCGCCACCGGAGGGCGCGGATATTACAACTATGAAAGGATTGAAAGAAACAATGCACCTCTTCGAACCGAAGCACTTTTTGTTTCCGTGGCTGGCCCATGCGATAGGCACTTTGGTGGGCGCAGCAATTGCGGCTCGTCTTGCAGCTAAGCAGCATTTGGTGATGGGCATGATAGTGGGCTTGTTTTTCCTCCTCGGAGGTATTATAAATGTAATTATGCTTCCTTCACCTTTGTGGTACACGGTAACCGATTTGGCTCTTGCTTACTTACCAATGGCCTATTTGGGTGTAAAATTTAGCTGGTTCCGAGGAATTAAATAAGCCGTAAGCTTATGTACGGAGGAGGAGGCCACGTTTTAGATGCGATAAATAGATTAAAGGGAAACCGATCGCAATTGTCAAATAGTAGACGGCGAAGGGATCGGCTGAAAGGCAGATACTACGAACTTCTGAAAACTAGCGGATTCGAGTCTTACAATGAAAAGATTCCTAAAGAAGTTCAAGAGAGGATTAAAGCGGAAATTCGAGCGGAGCTCAGGCGAAGAAATTTGATTCAGTTAAGAATTACATGGATTGTAATAATTGGTGGATTGGGTGTGCTTCTCTGGTTCATTTTAAGATGAATCCGTCAATTTTAGTGCTCGGGAAAGTTTATCAAATAAAAAAAGCCCTCCGCCTGAGGCGGAGGGCTTTCGTATTTAAGACGAAAAATCAGAATTACTTCTTCTCTTTCTTCTCCATTTGCTCTTTCAACTGAGCCAAGGCGTCGATATCACCCAAGGTAGATTTCTCTACTTTCTCCTGAATGTTCTTCACAGCTTTCTTGGCAGCAGCGTCTTGCTTTTTGGCTTCTTTTTCTTCGCCTTGTTTGGCCTCGTCTTCCATATCCTTGTGGATTTGGGTGTGCGATACCACTACACGACGCGTGTCTTTGTTGAAGTCAATTACCTTGAAGCGGGCTTCTTCGCCTTTCTTCAATAGGCTGTTGTCTTCTTTCTGCATCTGGCGTTGTGGGCAGAAAGCCTCCACACCATGCTGCTCGAACACTACTTCGCAACCTTTGTCCACAATGTCCGACACTTTTCCGTCGTGGATAGAACCCACGAAGTAGATGCCTTCGTAAGTATCCCAAGGATTGTCGTCCACTTGTTTGTGGCCTAGGCTCAGGCGGCGGTTCTCGGTATCAATTTCCAATACCATTACCTCCAGCTCAGCACCAATCTTGGTGAATTCGGCCGGGTGCTTCACTTTCTTCGTCCAGCTAAGGTCAGAGATGTGAATCAATCCGTCGATACCTTCTTCAAGCTCTACAAACACACCAAAGTTGGTGAAGTTGCGCACGATTCCGGTATGCTTGCTGTTGATTGGGTATTTGGCAGTGATGTCGGTCCAAGGATCAGGCGTAAGTTGTTTTACACCCAATGACATTTTGCGCTCCTCACGATCGAGGGTAAGCACTACTGCTTCAATGGTATCGCCCACTTTCATAAAGTCGCCGGCGCTGCGCAAGTGCGTGCTCCAGTTCATTTCCGACACGTGGATCAACCCTTCTACTCCAGGGATAACTTCTACAAATGCACCGTAATCGGCCAAAACCACTACGTTGCCTTTCACCTTATCGCCAATTTTGATCTCGGCGCTCAGTTTGTCCCACGGGTGCTCTTGCAATTGCTTCAATCCAAGTTGGATGCGAGTCTTATCTTCATCAAAGTCAAGGATTACCACATTGATCTTCTGATCAAGTTCTACCACCTCATTCGGATGGTTGATGCGGCTCCAAGAAAGGTCAGTGATGTGTACAAGACCATCTACGCCGCCAAGGTCAACAAACACCCCGTAAGAAGTGATGTTCTTAACGGTACCTTCCAATACCTGTCCTTTTTCAAGGCGTCCGATAATCTCTTTTTTCTGTGCCTCAATATCGGCTTCGATAAGGGCTTTGTGCGATACCACCACGTTTTTGAACTCATGATTGATTTTCACAATCTTGAACTCCATGGTTTTCTCAACATATACGTCGTAGTCGCGGATAGGCTTCACGTCGATTTGTGAACCAGGCAAGAAGGCTTCGATACCGAACACGTCTACGATCATACCACCTTTGGTGCGGCATTTCACAAATCCGTTTACGATTTCGTCTTTCTCGAATGCTTCGTTCACACGATCCCAAGCCTTGATAGCGCGGGCCTTGCGGTGCGAAAGCACCAATGA
>CAZBBV010000067.1:0-8114 GCA_964490025.1 uncultured Cryomorphaceae bacterium
AGGCAAAGGAGCTGTGGCTGTGCTGCTGGTTATCAAATACTTGCAATATTGATTTTTGTTATTTGACCCCTTCAGGGTCAGCCATCCACCTATACCCTTCATTTTGTTATTTATTCATATTAGACCCCTTTGGGGTCCATTGTGAACAACGAAAACATACAAGGCGAATATATCCAGGCTTCTTTAAAAAGAATTTTCTTTGACCCCGTTGGGGTCAAATGTGAATAAAAAACAATGCATTAACGCACAAAAGCAGGCTGTCCCGGCAACCTACAAAAGAATATGCCCTGACCCCAACGGGGTCGAATGTGAATAAAAAACAATGTGTTAACACAACAACGGTCGACCCCTGCGGGGTCGACCAGCCCCTTTACAGCGTGTTGCGCAGCGACCGCAATTGAGCCATTTGCTCGTCCGACAGTTTCGGATATGAGAGATTCAACTGTTCGAATTGATCGAAAATGATGGCCGCCATGCACAGGCGCGTTAGCCATTTATCGTCTGCGGGGAGCACAAACCAAGGGGCATACTTGGTACTCGTGGCGCTAAGCATTTCCTCATATGCTTTCATGTAATCATCCCAATGCTGCCGCTCATTGGCATCCGCAGCAGAAAACTTCCAGTTTTTTCTCGGATCGTCTATTCTGTCCAGAAAGCGCTTTCTCTGCTCATCTTTCGAAAGGTGCAGGAAGAATTTGAGAATGATGGTTCCGTTTTCGGCTAGCGTGCGTTCAAAACGATTGATCTGGTCGTAGCGGCGTCGCCAAAAGTCTGAATTGATGTCATCCAAACTATTCACACCCGGAATTTTCTCTTTCAAAATATATTCAGGATGAACACGGGTGACCAATACATTTTCGTAATGCGAGCGATTGAAAATGGCAATATCTCCTCGTGCCGGAAGCGCCTTATAGTGTCGCCAGAAATAGTCATGATCCAGCTCTAGACTATTGGGCGCTTTGAAGGAAGTAACTTTTACCCCTTGTGGATTGAGCCCACTCATCACGTGTTTAATGGCGCCATCCTTTCCGGCGGCATCCATGGCTTGTAGCACTATAAGCACGCTGTATTCATTGTGTGCATACAGCTTGTCCTGCAACTTGCGTAGGTTTACAATGCCTTCCTTCAGCAGATCTTCACCTTCTTCCTTGTCCACCATTTTTTGGGTGTTTCCTGTAGGAAAATCTGCTTCGAGGTCAACTTCCTGTCCGGGTTTCACCCACAGTGAATGAAGAAAATCTGGCGCCTTCTTGTTCATGTTCAATTCCTTGAAATGTGAAGGCCTAAGGTAGTGGCTTTCGACTTAGAAAAGAGAGCGGATAATGTCTATCTCTTTAACGCCCTCTGCCTCTGCTTTGTAGTTGCGTACTATGCGGTGGCGCAACACGTCGGGCGCTACGGCACGCACATCTTCCTCGTCAGGGCTATACTTGCCACGAATAGCGGCATGCGCTTTTGCTCCTAAAATGAGGTATTGGCTGGCTCGCGGACCGGCGCCCCAAGAGAGGTATTTTTTCACCATATCCGGAGCATTGGCTTCGAGCGGGCGCGTTTGTGAAGCCATGCGAACAGCATATTCCACCACGTGGTCGGTAACCGGAACACGGCGAATCAAAGCTTGGATTTCCAATATCTCTTCGGCACTCAGCACTTTCTCAATCCGTCCCTTGCTTTCTGAAGTGGTGTTTTTTACAATCTGTACTTCTTCCTGAAAACTAGGGTAGTCTACAAAGATGTTGAACATAAAACGGTCGAGCTGCGCTTCAGGCAGCGGGTAGGTTCCCTCCTGCTCTATCGGGTTTTGGGTGGCTAGTACAAAGAATGGCTTGTCGAGCACATAGCGTTGTCCGGCAGCGGTAACGGCTTTTTCCTGCATGGCCTCAAGCAAAGCGCTTTGGGTTTTCGGAGGCGTACGGTTTATCTCGTCGGCCAACAGCATGTTGGCGAAAATTGGTCCTTTGATGAACTTAAAATGACGGCTTTCGTCCAATATTTCGCTGCCTATTATGTCGGATGGCATCAGGTCGGGCGTGAACTGAATACGGTTGAAGGACAGCCCCAGAGCCTCCGAAATGGAGTTTACCAAAAGGGTTTTTGCCAAACCGGGCACCCCAACCAAGAGGCAGTGTCCATTAGCGAAAATGGAGATGATCACATCTTCAATCACCTCGTCCTGTCCTACTATTACCTTCGCAATTTCTTTTTTAAGCTTGTCGTACTTCCCTACCAGGCCGTCTATCAGGGCCACATCATTCGTGTTGCTCATTTCTTTGTTTTTGTCCAATTGGTTCTAAATTCACAATTCATCACATTCTTTACCATCACATAGGTGTCCTCAATGGTGTCTGCTGTCCATTCGTCTAGTATTTTTTGCTGCTTGGCTATGAGTGCCGCATCTTTTATTTTGGTGTAATCGTCCTGCAGATTGGCGCGGTGCGGATCGCTTCTGCTTATTAGCATGATGATGCGGAAGGCATCTTTGTTGTCGGGCGTTTTGTATAGAAATGATCTGGAAATCTCGCCCACATTCACGCCTTCAATGGTGAAATAAACGGAGCGCTCTAGCTCTGCAATTTCAAATTTGCTGTCGCCGGTCATAGGATTCACCAATACGCCACCATTGTTTTTTGTAAGGTCGTCCTCTGAATACTTTTCCGCAGCCTCCTGAAAAGTTATGAAGCCGTCTTCGATCATCACCCGAAGGCTATCAATAAATCGCTTCGCTTCCTCCAGGTCTTCCTCTTTGATCTTAGGCACAATTAGAATGTGGCGAACGTCTATTTCTTGTCCGCGCTTGGCAATCAGCTCTACAATGTGCCACCCATATTCGGTTTCGAATGGGTCGGAAACTTCGCCTTCGCGCAGGGCAAAAGCAACAGCTTCAAATTCTTTGACAAACTGGCCGCGCTTCACGCCTTTGTACTCACCGCCATTTCGTGCGCTTCCCGGATCTTCGGAATACAAAATGGCCATGGTGGAAAACTTCGAACCGGAAGCCACTCGTTGTTTTATCTCCAAGAGTTTTTGTTTCGCTTCTTCCTTGGCTTCTTCCGATATGTCCGGCAACTTCACTATTTGGGCCACTTCCACCTGACTGTTTACATAGGGAAGACTGTCGGGATGAATGGCGTTAAAATATTCGCGCACCTCTCCGGGCGTTATGGTGATGCCTTGCACAATCTGGCCTTGCATTTTTTGGGCAATGAGCTGATTGCGCACTAGTGGACGCATTTCTTCCTTTATTTCAACTACTGTTTTTCCATAAAACTCTTCCAGTCTATTCTTGGAGCCAATTTGCCTGATCAGCATATCAATTCTACGATCCATCATGCCTTCTACCTCCTCTTCGGTCACTTCTATGGAGTCAATCTCTGCTTGGTGAATGAGTAGTTTTTCAAACATCAGGTCTTCCAAGATGGAGCATTTCATATCCTCCGACTCTTGACCTCCAGAAAGCACAAATTGTTGATACTGATTCTCCACATCACTCAGCATAATGTAATTGCCTCCCACCATAGCCAGAATCATGTCCACCACCTTTCCCTCAGGTGGCTGAGCAAATCCCGCAATGGGAAGCAATAAAAAGAGCAATAACCTCAATTTCATGGGGTAAATATTTCAAATCGACCCTTGCGCTCGGCATCACTATACAGTTTTTGCTCCAGGTCTTTTATTAATTCCAGTTTGCGCTGGTATATCAACACATTTCTGATGTTTTCCGACACAAACTCTAAGGGCGAAAAACTGTTTTCTCTGCGCTCCTTTAGCACCCGCAAAAGATAGATGTAGTTTTCATCAACATGCTCAAAAACCGTTTGCTTCTTCCATTCGCCTTGGTCATCCAACACGCCGGTGGGAAACATTTTTGCCAAATCGCGATAGGCAAACCATGCTGTGTCGTTGAAATTACTTTCAAGGCAATACTGCATGCAATAGTCCATCAATTCGCTTGGATCTCCTGAGTATTCTTTAATCAAATCCCTCAACTTATCGAGTTTGGGTGCGTTCACGTCGCTCTTAACGTACAGCACCCGAAAGATATTCTCAGTGAGCACGAAATTGTCTTTATTCTCCTCGTAGTAGCGCGCTATGGCTTCAGCTGAAATATTGGTATCCAGATACTGATTGATCACCTTTTGCTCGTAAGCGTTTCTTATAAGAGAATTCTTGTATCGCTCCACCATGCCGCTCACATCCTTCTCTTGTTCCGAAAGGTTTCTATCGGCCTTCAAAAGGATGAGCTGCTCACGGATCCAAAAGTTCACATATTCATTGATCACTCTCAGCGAATCTTCGCCGTTCATTTCAGGATAAAAAAGACTTTGAAGGTCTGATAGGTACAAATAGCGATTCTCCACCCTAGCCAAAGCTGTTTCCTCTTCAGGCTTGTTCAGCAAGTGACAGGAAGCCAAAAGGACCGCCGTTAATCCAATGAAGTCAATTTTTCTCAAGGCACCTGATTGAGGGCTTGTTTGTACACCACCACCGGATACTTCAAACGCAAATCTTTGATCATCTCTGTCTCCAAATACTTTTGGTAGTCAGAGGTAATTACACCCCGGGCTTCGTCGAGCGACTTGGGCTGTGGAGGGAGCATCTCAATGGTTTGAAAAAACTGAAATCCTTTTTCTGTCTGTACGGTTGCAGAAAACTGCCCGGCGGTGTTCCAATATTCTTCGCCGGCAAAGGCGCATTCGCTTTTCACAAACTTTCCGGTTTCGTACTTGAAGTTTAATGCCGAGTCGACATTCAACTTGCTTTGAATAAACTCCACCGATTTTTTCTTCTTTAAGTATTTCATGGCTTTGTTGGCAGCCTCTTCCGTTCCGCAGGTTACCAATCCGGCATGCAAGCGCTGTGGCCACATATAGTCTTGCTCATGTGCCTTATGAAACTCGTATAGTCCAAGGCTGTCTTTCACTGCTTTTTTCCACACTTCCTTCTCCATGAACTCAAAGAGCAAAATGCCGTCGCGGTATTCTTGCATCACCAAGCGGAACTGCGGATAATTCTTTTCCAAATTGGCATCTTCGTACAGCAGCACTTGTTGGTCGGACCATTCCTCAAAAAGTTGGTAGGTAAGTGTGAGCATGTCGCGGTTGAGCATTCGATCGCCTTGACGGCTTTCTACGTGCTTGTAAAAATCTGCTACTGTAAAATTCTCTCCCGCCATGGTAAAGATCATGCTGTTGTCTTTCTCCAAGCTTTCGTTCTTCCACGATTTCTCGAAGAAATTGTCGTTCATGCTCTTGGCAAAGGCGCGTATTTTCTTGTCGTCCGCTTTGTAATTGTATTTGGCTTTCAGCCTGTCCACCACGGCTGCTTTCGATAGTTCTGCCCGCGAATCTTTTTCTATTCGGCGACGAACCTCGTCTTCTCTTTGCTCGCGCGGTTGCGGGGGGCGCTTTTCCAAGAGCTTGATGATGTGCCATCCGTAGGCGGTAAGCACCGGCTCAGAATAATCTCCCACGTTTTGAAGCGCAAATGCCGCACGCTCATATTCTTCCACCATTTGGTTGGTGCCAAACCAACGCAGAATACCGCCCACTGCGCCACTTGCCTGATCGTCGCTATATTTCTTCGCTAAATTTTCAAATGGCTCTCCGGCTTGAAGCAAGGCATAAATTTCGTCTATCCGCTGCTTGGCCTGTGCTTGTGTAGTCTCATCACTTTGATCCGGCACACGAATCATGATATGGGCAGTGAGCACCTCGCCTTGCGCCGGGCGACGGCCGGTAACTTTTATAATATGGTAGCCCAAACTCGTGCGAACGGGCTTTGAGATTTCTCCCACTTTCAGAGAATATACTGCACTTTCAAAAGGATAAACCATAAAAAGGGCTGAGAAATAACCCAATTCGCCCTTGTTGTCTTTTACGCTCGGATCTTCAGATTTTGCCAGGGCCAATTCCTCAAAATTGGCGCCTTTCAAAAGGCTTTCATAAATAGCTAATGCTGCTTTATACGCTTTCAGAGTATCGGCTGGAGTTGCAGTCTGGTCAACTAAAATTAAAATATGACTGGCTCGTACTTCCTCTTCCAAACGTTCGAATGCTTCATCCACCAATTGGTCGGTTACCATTCTGTCTGTCAAATAGGACTGCGCCAACTGGCGACGGTATCCGGCAAGTTCTTTTACAAATCTTGGCATGGTGTCCATCCCAAGCGCCGAAGCCTCTTTTACCTTGAGCTTAAAGTTGATGAACAGGTCGAGGTACTCTTCAGGCGTTTTATTCTCAACATATTTGTTGTCCCTATTCTTATTATAAACATGCAGAAATTCAGACAAGTAGATGGTGTCTCCACCCATGTTCATCAACACGGGATCTTCTTGCGCAAAAGCCATTGGAATGGCCAGAAATGAAACGACAATAAGAACAAATATCTTCTTCATATACCTCTTTACTTTTTTGTGAAGGGTAGCAAATGTAAACTAATAGACAGGGTGGCGCAAACGCTTTTTAGCGGCTGTAATTGGGCGCTTCGCGCATAATGCTCACGTCGTGCGGATGGCTTTCGACCATTCCGGCAGCGGTGATTTTAATGAATTGTGCATGCTTCAGCTTTTCAATACTTGAAGAACCGCAGTATCCCATTCCGGCGCGCAATCCGCCAACAAACTGATACATCACTTCGCCTACTCCGCCTTTGAACGGAACGCGTCCTACAATTCCTTCCGGTACGAGCTTCTTTATATCGTCTTCCACATCCTGAAAGTAGCGGTCTTTCGATCCGGCGCTCATGGCTTCCACAGAGCCCATTCCGCGATAGGTTTTGAATCGGCGGCCTTCGTAAATAATGGTCTCTCCCGGCGATTCCTCTGTACCGGCAAGCAATGAGCCGAGCATTACGGTATCAGCACCCGCAGCAAGGGCTTTCACAATATCGCCGGTGTAGCGAATTCCGCCGTCGGCAATTACCGGCACGCCGCTACCCTTAATGGCTTCGCCCACCATCATTATAGCGCTGAGCTGAGGCACGCCAACGCCTGCAATTACTCGGGTGGTGCATATTGACCCCGGCCCTATGCCTACTTTCACCGCGTCGGCTCCGGCATCTACCAGGTAGCGCGCTGCTTCGGCGGTAGCTATGTTTCCAACAATTATTTCCAAATCCGGATAAGCCATCTTCACCTCTTTCAACTTGTCTACCACGCCTTTGGTGTGTCCATGTGCGGTGTCAATCACCACCGCATCCACATTGTTGTGTACCAAAGCTTCTATTCGGTCTAGCGCATCTCCCGTTACGCCTACAGCGGCGGCTACTCTCAAACGGCCAAATTCATCCTTCGAACTATTGGGCTGGCTTCGTTGCTTTATTATGTCTTTGTAGGTGATCAAACCGGTTAGCCTGCCTTCTCGATCTATGACAGGTAGCTTTTCAATTTTATGCTGCTGTAGGATTTCTTCTGCCTCCTGAAGTGTGGTATTCTCGAAAGTGGTCACCAGATTTTCGGAGGTCATCACTTCAGTAACGGGGCGGTGGTCGTTTTTTTCAAATCGCAAATCGCGGTTGGTGATAATTCCTCGCAGCTTGTTCTCTCCATCCACCACCGGAATTCCCCCAATGCTAAACTCGCGCATCATGTTCTTAGCGTCTGCCACTTTAGCCTCCAATCTGAGCGTAACGGGGTCAATGATCATCCCGCTTTCGGCACGTTTCACCTTTTTTACCTCGCGCGCCTGTTGCTCAATGCTCAAATTTTTGTGCAACACACCTATACCTCCCATACGAGCCATAGCAATGGCCATGGCTGATTCAGTCACGGTGTCCATAGCGGCTGAAATGATGGGCACGTTAAGGCTTATTCTTCTCGAAAAATTTGTGCGGATATCTACTTCGCGCGGAAGTATTTGGGAATAGGCAGGAATGAGTAGTACGTCGTCGTAGGTTAAACCTTCTCCTATTATCTTGTTTTCAAAGGACATGATGCAATTACCGTTAGGGTTAAAATTGCGAGCAAATTTACACAATTCACCAACGGCAAAATGGCTGGAAAATAAAAAAGCCCTCAGCCTAAGGCAGAGGGCTTTGTGTGGATTTGCAAACCCTTATTTCCTATCTAATCAAAGTCAAATGTCCCTGATAATCGTGCACCTCGCCGTTCAGGTCGG
>CAZBBV010000068.1:0-2238 GCA_964490025.1 uncultured Cryomorphaceae bacterium
TTTGTCCTGAATGGCAACCGTAAAAAAACATACAACACTTGGAGAACAACTCAGACAACTGAGAGAAACTGCCGGTATGACTTTGAGAGAAGTTGCTGCAAATATTGAAATTGACCCTTCTTTACTTGCTAAAATTGAACGTAACCAAAGACAGCCGACAAAGCAGTTAATTAAGAATGTTTCGACCTATTTTAATGTGGACGAGAAACTACTACTTGACGAGTTTTTGAGTGACCAAATTGCTTATAAAATCTTGGATGAAGAAGCAGACTTGAATATTCTGAAAGTTGCGGAAGAAAAAGTTGCATACATAAAAACATTGCGAAATGAGTAAAATAATAAATATCGAACCATTCAAACAAGAACTGCCAAGTGACTTTGCAGACAGGTTAGGTATTTATTACACGCAACAAGTAACAACTTCTCACAAGAAAGTCAACGGACAATTTTTCACTCCTACTCCAATTGCTCGACTTCTAGCTTCCTTTTGCGACTTAAGTAAAACATCAATTAAAATTTTAGACCCTGGTTGCGGTACAACTATTTTGTCTTGTGCTTTAGTTGAGCATTTAGTAGAATCACAGAACGGAATTGAGATAATTGACTTAGTGGCTTATGAGACCGATCTTGAATTAATTCCATATTCACAAAAAGCACTTGATTACCTTAAAGATTGGCTTTTAAATAAAGGAATACAATTTAACTACACCTTGCACTGCACCGATTTTGTTTTGGAAAATGCAACTGTTCTTAAAGAAAATAGATTGCCAAGTTTATTTGAGGAAACAAAGAACGTAGATAAAAATTTCGACATAATTATTTCAAACCCACCCTATTTCAAGCTTTCTAAAGATGATAAGAGGGTAACTGTTTCACAAGAGTTAGTTAGCGGACAACCCAATATCTATTCATTTTTTATGGGAATTGCTGCTAAACTACTTTCTGAAAATGGCGAACTAATTTTTATCACACCAAGAAGTTTTGCATCTGGAAACTATTTCAAAGCGTTTAGAGAGTTGTTTTTTAATACAGTTCAGATTGACAAGATACATTTATTCAATTCTCGCAAAGACACGTTCAACCGTGACAGTGTTCTTCAAGAAACAGTTGTAATTAAAGCAATCAGAGAAAAAACAGACCCAAGTAAAAAAGTACTTGTTTCTTCAAGTGCAGGCATTAAAGATATTTTTGAGCCAACAATTAAGTACTTCAATTCTTCTGAACTCATTGATTTAAATTCAAAAGAGAAGATTTTGCATTTGCCGACAAGCGACAAAGAAGAAAGCATTTTGAGTTTAGTTTCCACTTGGGAAAATGTTTTAACAGATTTCAATATAAAGATTTCAACGGGTCCTGTTGTTTCGTTCCGTGCATTGGATTTTATTCAAAATAATTATGAAAACGGGACAGTATATTTAGCTCCTTTGTTTTGGCTTCACAACGTGAACAAAATGATTTTGGAATGGCCAAAACAACTCAAAGAAAAAGGGCAATTCATAAGAATAGAAAGCGGTTCAAAATCTTTGTTGATACCCAACAAGAACTACATTCTTTTAAGACGATTTAGCACCAAAGACGACAAGAGCAGATTAATTGCAGCCCCTTATTTCTGCAACTATGGCAAATCGGATCATATCGGAGTTGAAAACAAAGTAAACTACATATATAGGAAAGATGGGCATTTAGACCGAGACGAAGTAGTTGGACTTTGTGCCTTGCTCAACAGTGAATTATTTGACACGTACTTCCAAATTTTTAATGGCAACGTAAATGTGAGTGCCACAGAACTAAGAGAAATGAAATTTCCGCCTTTAAACAACATAAAAGAAATAGGCAATAAAATCATACTTTCCAATGACTACTCAATGAATAATGTAAACAGCATTGTCAACGAGATTTTTGAATTGGAAGTAATAATGAACTGATATGAGTAAAATAGAAGAAGCACAAGAGATATTAAAATCGTTAGGACTGCCGCCAGCACAATACAACGAAATGGCGGCTTTGACATTTTTAGCGATATGCAACATCAAAGAAAATGACAAATGGGCTAAAGCAACACGCCAAAGTTTAGGAGTTACAAAGGGCATAATGACTTTTGTGAATGAAAACTATGGTAAATCATATGCTCCAAACACAAGAGAAACATTTAGAAGACAAGTACTTCACCAATTTGTACAGGCAAGAGTAGTTGATTACAATCCAGACGACCCAACCCTGCCTGTCAATAGCCCCAGA
>CAZBBV010000068.1:2248-7938 GCA_964490025.1 uncultured Cryomorphaceae bacterium
GCTCATTATGCTTTGACATCCGAAGTTTTGGAAGTAGTAAAAACATACAAAACACGAAATTGGAAGAATGCTTTGAAAAACTTCATTGATACGGTTGGTAAACTTTCGGAGGTCTATTTGAAAGAACGAGAATTGATTCAAATTCCAGTAGTACTTCAAAACGGTGAAATTCTAAAACTTTCTGCGGGGAAACACAATGAAGTTCAAGCCTCAATTGTAGAACAATTTGCCCCACGCTTTGCAAATGGCGGAACACTTTTATACTTAGGTGACACAGCCAAGAAAGACTTGTTTGTTGATGAGAAAGGCTTGAAGGATTTAGGAATACCGATTGACCAACATAGCAAACTACCTGATGTTGTAATTTACGACAACAAAAGAAAGTGGTTGTTTCTAATTGAAGCTGTTACTTCACACGGCCCTGTTTCTCCGAAACGACTTTTAGAACTCGAAGATTTTTTGAAAAACTGTAAAGTCGGAAAAGTCTATGTAACTGCTTTTCCTGATATGTCAGAGTTTAAAAAACACTCAAATAATATCGCTTGGGAAACAGAAGTTTGGCTAATGGAAGTGCCTGATCATATGATACATTTTAACGGAGACCGATTTATAGGTCCAAGATAGTTTTCTCATTTGTAGGAGCATTTTGAAAAGACCTCTCAAGCCAAAACAACTAACTCTAAAAATACATTTGAACAAAATCTCCTCATTAACCCGTAATCGTCAACCCCACCCACACAATGAACCCCACTCCCCTCCGTTTCCTTACAGCTACGCACCTATTCTCAAGCCCTTTTTCTCAATTACCAATTAACTGCTAAATCTATTTCTTCCATGGAAAGTCCTACTTCTTCTCGTGCTGTTCTGCTTAGCCTTTCGCTACTCGTTGGGCTGCTGTCGCTGGGCTATTTTATCTACAAGGGCCTCAAAACCTTCAGCGACAAAGACCGCGTGGTGACCGTGAAAGGTCTGGCGGAAATGAACATGACGGCCACCGCAGCCAGCATTTCGCTCTCCTTCGCCTTCTCCGGCGACAACCTGCAGGACATCATGCGCAAAACCGAGATCAAGAAAGACTCTGTGATGGCCTACTTCACTACCCTGGGCATTGACCAAAAGAACATCAATCTGAGCAATATAGGTGTGAACGACCGCCAGCGCTACTACGAAACGCAGTGGAAAAACGGCCATGATGTGGAGGTGAAAATAGACCGCTACACCATTTCGCAAAGCCTGACTATACAGTCGGCCAGTGTGGAGAAAACCGAAGAGCTGGCCTCGCAAATAAAGCTGGACCTGGTGCGCAAAGACTTGACTTCGAATATTTCTACCAACTACAGCTTTCCGGAACTGAACTCCATAAAGCCGCAATTGATTGCCGAAAGCACCAAGAACGCGCGCCTGGCCGGCGATCAGTTTGCCAACGACTCGCAGGCCAAGCTGGGCAAGATAAAGACCGCCTCGCAGGGACAGATTAGCATTGCCGGAAAATACCACTACTACGAAGAAGGCGAAGAGAGCTCGCTGCCTCAGGAGCCCTACATCCAGAAAGCGCGGGTGGTGAGCACCATTGTTTTCTTTTTGGAGTAGCGGGGAGATGTCATTCAGTACTCAGGTCGCGTGAGCAGTGAATCGACCCACAGAAGCCCTTTGCGTTCTTTGCGCTTTTACTTTGCGTCCTTTGCGTGAAACAAGCGCTTTTCTCGCAAAGAGCGCCGAGATTTATTCGCAAAGAGCGCAAAGCCATAACATGAAAAGTGACGAGAGATTTTAGGTAAGCTCAATTACACCGTCGTCCGTCGTCCGTGGACTGGAAAGTGAAAAACTAAAAACTAAAAACTAAAAGTGAATAGTGAATAGTGCCCAATCCCAGCTAACTTTTCGTATGAAGCCGTGGTCTGTCGTCCGTGGTCTGTGGACTGGAAAGTCAAAAACTAAAAGTGAAAAGTGAAAAGTGAACATTCCAAGTTCGCGAGCACCATCACACCGTGGTCTGTCGTCCGTGGACCAAAAGCTATCGACTATCGACTATCAGCTAAATCACTGTTTAACCAACTTAATGGTGGCTGAGAACTTCGGATCGGAATATTGGAAGAAATACAATCCGGAAGGAAGGTCTTTCAGTTCAATGCGCACTTCTTTTTGCTGGTTGATGGCTACTTTTTTCACGCTGCGTCCGGTAAGGTCGAACACCTCGCCCTCGCCCGTCACATTGCGGTCGAAGCTAATCACCACAAAATCCTTGAAAGGATTGGGCGACGCCTTGAGTTGAATCTTGGTATTGTCGGCCAGTGCTAGTGTGTTGGTGGTAAAGTTCAATTGATTGCCGTAGAAGGTGCCCGAAAAATCGCGGCTATAAGCGCGAACGTAGTATTGTGTGCCGGGACTTAGGGCTGTGAGCATGCAGGAATAGCTTCCGGTTCCCTGGCCGTTGCTGCATATTCCGCCGTGCTGCTCGAAGGTGGGCGAAATGCTGGTGCCCCACACAATTCCACGGTCGAAAATGAAATTTCCGCCGTCGTCGACAATGTTGCCGCCGCTCATGGCAGACGAAGATGTGATGGACGTTACGTTGGCTGTTTGAATAACGGGACCAAGGCTTTTTTGCGCCCAGGCCGCACAGGAAGAGAGGACAACGATAAGGAGTAAAAATTTCTTCACTGTCTGATCTTTAGGAATGACGAAATTACCACGGAAAACCGTACCAAACGGAAGGCTTTTGCAAATTAATTCACAACAAGGTTTAAAAAACCGAAAGGAGGCCTTGCGACCTCCCTTCGAGCATGAAAACTAACCCTTATGCCATCTCATGCAAGATGGCGAAAACCCAAAACCCTTCTCGATATGAAAAAGGATTCATGGGCAAATGTAGGGTGGCCTTATGTCCTCCAACGTGACATAAGTCATAAACCAAAAATTTATATGAGCTCTTTTACCAAGTCGGCAGCTTCCTGCAGCTGAATGGCCGAATGCACCTTCAGACCGCTCTGGTCAATGATTTCCTTCGCTTCCACAGCATTGGTTCCTTGCAGGCGCACAATGATGGGCACTTTTATTTCACCAATGTTTTTGTAGGCATCTACCACGCCTTGCGCCACGCGGTCGCAACGAACAATGCCGCCAAAGATGTTCACCAAAATGGCTTTCACATTTTCGTCGCGCAGGATAATGCGGAAGGCATTTTCCACACGCTTGGCATCTGCTGTTCCGCCCACATCCAGGAAGTTGGCAGGGTTTCCGCCGGCCAATTTGATGATGTCCATGGTGGCCATGGCCAGCCCGGCGCCGTTTACCATGCAGCCCACGTTTCCGTCCAGCTTCACGAAGTTTAGTCCGTACTCTCCGGCTTCCACTTCCATAGGGTCTTCCTCGCGTTTGTCGCGCATCTCTGCATAGTCCTTATGGCGGAATAGGGCGTTGTTGTCCAAATCCACCTTGGCATCCACGGCGATAATTTTGTCGTCAGAAGTCTTTAGTACCGGGTTGATCTCGAAAAGCGAAGCATCCGACTTTTGGAAGGCGGTGTAAAGTGAGGTAACAAATTTGGTCATGCCCTTGAAAGCTTCGCCGCTAAGGCCAAGGTTAAAGGCAATTTTACGCGCCTGAAAAGGCATGAGGCCCACTTGCGGGTCAATTTCTTCGGTGAAAATGAGGTGTGGCGTATGCTCTGCCACCGCTTCGATATCCATTCCACCTTCGGTAGAATACATGATCATGTTGCGGCCGCTTTTTATATTTAGCAACACAGAGATATAGCAATCTTTGGTTTCAGAAGCGCCGGGATAGTACACATCTTCAGCCACAAGCACCTGATGCACCAATTTTCCTTCGGCAGATGTTTGTGGGGTAATGAGGCGCATGCCCAATATTTGTCCCGCAATTTCCTTCACTTGATCAAGGTTTTTAGCAAGCTTCACTCCGCCTCCTTTTCCGCGTCCGCCGGCATGCACCTGGGCTTTGATCACCCACCATCCGGTGCCCGTATCTTCGCTCAGCTTTTTGGCTGCTGCCACAGCCTCATCCGCTGTAGAGGCCACTATACCGCGCTGAATGCCAACGCCAAATCCTGCTAAAATCTCTTTTCCTTGATATTCGTGAAGATTCATTCTTTGAGTGTTTTTTTGATTTTTACTTCGGTCGCAAAAGTAAACGATTTGGGGGGCTTAACAAGTCTTCACAAATTAATGTTAAGCGGTGGAAAGCTTTGGCTGTTCGGCGTAAAATCATGCATGGCATTTCTACATTTGACCCATGAAATTTCGCTGGTTTCAACTCACTCTATTTCTCTATTGCCTTTCGCAAAGTGCGCTGCATGCTGAGCACGGCCCTACCATTGGCCAGCGCCGCTATATAAAAGCCGAAAAGACACACGAGAAAATTAAGGTGGATGGGAAGTTGGACGAAGAAGCCTGGCAGCACGCCAACACCACACTCCATTTTTTTGAACTGGAACCCGCCAACGGCTTACCCGAAAGGCCCGGATTCAATACAGAAGTGCGGATACTCTTCGACGACGAGGCACTTTACTTTTTTGCCATCATGAATGATCCCGACCCGGACAGCATATTGCGCGAATTGGGCCGAAGAGATAATGTGAACAACAACACCGATTGGTTTGCCGTATGGATCAACCCATTCAACGACGGGCAAAACGACATCAACTTTTTTGTGTCGGCAGCCGGTGTGCAGGGCGACAGCCGCACCACCATCAATGGCGACGACTGGAGCTGGGATGCCGTGTGGCGCAGCGAAGCCATCATCACCGAATACGGCTGGCAGGTGGAGATAAAAATACCCTTCAGCGCCTTGCGGCTGCCCGCCAACCCGCAGCCGGAATGGGGCCTCAACATGGGCCGACAAATACGGCGCTACCGCGAGCTGTTTACCTGGAATTTTATTGACAAATCGTTTGGCACCTACGAACAGCAAAACGGGCGACTGTTGGGCTTGGAAGGCATCAATCCGCCGGTGCGACTTTCGTTTATGCCCTACGCCAGCGCCTATCTGAACAACTACGACGGTAAATCGAACATGGAATACAACGCCGGAATGGACCTGAAATATGGCATCAACGAAGCGTTCACACTGGATTTTACATTGGTGCCCGATTTCGGACAGGTGCGCTTCGACGATCAGGTGCTCAACCTCTCCCCTTTCGAGGTTCGATTCGACGAATACCGCCAGTTTTTTACCGAAGGCACGGAGCTGTTCAACAAGGGCCAACTGTTTTATTCTCGTCGAGTCGGAGGACGTCCCTTCGGGTATTCCTCGCTCTATTCCACGCTGGGCGAAAACGACAGTGTGGTGGTCAATCCTTCTACCTCACAATTGGTGAATGCTTTCAAGATTTCAGGAAGGACGCACAAAAACCTGGGCATTGGCGTGTTCAATGCCATAACCAAACCTACTTATGCTACCGTTTACGACAAGGAATTGGACATTGAAAGAGAAGTGCTGACCGATCCGAGAAGCAATTACAATGTGTTGGTGCTCGATCAGTTGTTTGGGCAAAACAATTACGTGACGCTCATTAATCTGAACACCTTGCGGGAGGGAAAGGCGGAAGACGCCAATGTGAGCGGCTTGCTTTGGCAATTACAAAACAAGAAAAACAGCCTTCGTTTCAATGGCCAAACCAACAGCTCTTTCGAAATGTATGGCGACTCGGTGGTGAGCGGATTTTCGAACTA
>CAZBBV010000069.1:0-7928 GCA_964490025.1 uncultured Cryomorphaceae bacterium
GCTAAGTCCAATAACCAATACGCCTCCACCAATAGGCCCGGCTGTGTGTGCCACAAAATGACGAATGGAAGCACCAATGCCACCGCCGCCAATGGCATAAGACGGAATGAAATAACCCAACAAAGCGCTCAGCACCACTGAAGCAATCAGCACATTCCAAAACTGTCGCTTCAAGGACAACCATTCAGGCTTGAAAAGTGTTTTCACACCGGACATTAAAACGAGATAGGCATAGCCAATGGAGGCCAATCCGAACCATTTGAACAGCATCCAATGGCTTAAGAAAGCGCCCACTCTGCCGCCCCAATTCTTGAAAGGGCTTTTATCGAGTTTTAGAATTTCCTGAAGCGAATAATTCATCTCGCTCTGGTCGGCATGCCAAAAGAACACGCCGCTAACGCAAGACATGAGCAAGAGAAATCCGAAAAGCAACAAGAGAATACCTGCGGCCGATTGGAAGGTAGGATTGGACAGAAAGGACATCCGTCCTTCCCCTTCAACTTTCTTTTTCTTTTTCTTGCTTTCCGCCATGTCTGTTTGGGTCGGCGGCTAAATTAATAATTTGGCTTGCCGCGATTGGTGTTCAAAACAAAGGATATCAACAGCTAAAAACTAATTGGTACTACCTTGGCAGGATTGTACATTTGGCCACTTTCTTAAAAAGACCCATGAAGAGGATCCAAATAGTTAAGGTGATGTCGGAAATAGGGGCAGGCACCCGCGGTGCAAGCCTTGGTTTTCAAGCCTTAGAGGTGGCCGCCTTAAGCCGAGGAGAAGATGTTTTTAAGCGACTGCCCATTTCTGAAATTGAAACAGAAAACCAGTTGCTATACGACGAAATTGAAACCCCAACAGCGAAACGCATAAGAGGAATTGGTCTGCTTTACGAAAGGCTGGAAAAAGAGGTTTCGTATCAACTTTCGGACAAGGCATTTCCGCTGGTAATAGCCGGAGACCACAGCACTGCCGGAGGCACCATTGCAGGGGTGAAAAAAGCTTTTCCTACCAGTAGAATCGGGGTGATTTGGATTGATGCCCACGCCGATCTCCATTCGCCCTACAGCACCCCTTCGGGAAATGTGCACGGCATGCCCATGGCAACGGCCCTAGCACTCGACAACACTTCTTATAAAATAAACGAGGTAAAAGGCATTACCCTGGAATGGTGGAACAAACTGAAAGGTCCTGAGCCGAGACTCAAGCCGGAAGACCTTGTTTTTATTGCTGTTAGAAGTACAGAGCAGGCCGAGGATGAAATTATAAAGCAGAACAAGATTCGAAACATCACAGTTGAGGAACTGCGCAGAAAAGGGATTGAGAAGGCTGCAGAGGAAGCTATCGAACTGCTATCGAATTGCGACCACATCTACGTATCCTTCGACGTGGACAGCATGGATAGTTCCATTTCATTGGGAACAGGAACACCCGTTGCCGGTGGGCTTTGGAAAGAAGAGGCCTTAAACCTCATGGTAGAATTGGCCAAAAACCCGAAAGTGTGTTGCATGGAAATAGTAGAAATCAACCCATGCCTAGACGACAAAAGAAACGTGATGGCCGAAACAGCCTTAGACATTCTGCTTGCTGTGGAGAACGTACTTAAAGAAAGGCTTGGAAAATGAATTTCGAAAAACAACTGGGCATAGAAATTACGCAAGCTATCCAAAGTGTATGGCCGGATGTTGACATCAGTGGACAAATCAGCCTGCAAAAAACCCGAAAAGAATTTGAAGGCGACCTAACACTCGTTGTCTTCCCATTGGTGAGGGTGCTGAAGGGAAATCCGGAGGAAATAGCTAAAAAGATTGGTGAAGCACTTTTGGCCCAAAACGGACTTGCGAGTTCCTTTAATGTGGTGAAAGGATTTTTGAATATTTCCATTTCTCCTGCCCACTGGTTGGGATTTTTTGAGGCGAACAAAGCGAATGAATCTTATGGTTTTGCGAGCAAAGAAGCGGGCAAAAGCGTGATGGTGGAATACAGCTCGCCAAACACCAATAAGCCACTTCATTTGGGACACATCCGCAACTGTCTCTTGGGTTTTTCGGTGGCAAGAATCATAGAGGCGTCCGGACGGAATGTAGTTAAGGTTCAGATTATTAACGACCGCGGCATACATATATGCAAGAGCATGTTGGCCTGGCAGAAATTCGGCGAAGGAGAAACGCCGGAAAGCTGCGGAATGAAAGGCGACAAGTTGGTGGGCAAGTACTATGTGCTTTTCGACAAAGAATACAAGCGCCAGCAAGAAGAATTGATTAGTGGCGGGATGGATAAGGAAGAAGCAGCCAAGCAAGCGCCCATTTTACTTGAAGCGCAAGAGATGCTCCGCCAATGGGAAGAAGGCAATGAGGCTGTGAAACAGCTTTGGGAAATGATGAACACTTGGGTATATGCCGGTTTCGACAGCACCTACGCCCGCTTAGGCGTTTCTTTCGAGAAGAATTACTACGAAAGCAATACCTATTTGCTGGGCAAAGAGGTGGTGCAAGAAGGTTTGGACAAAGGAATTTTTTACAAAAAGGAAGATGGCTCGGTGTGGGTAGACCTTACAGATCAAGGACTGGACGAAAAGCTACTGCTGCGCAGCGACGGCACCTCGGTGTACATGACCCAAGACATAGGCACCGCCATCCAGCGATTCAAAGACTACGATATTGACCAACTGATCTACACTGTAGGCAACGAGCAAGACTACCATTTCAAGGTCTTGTTTCTTATTCTGGAAAAGATGGGCTATGCCCGGCCAGGAGATCTGCACCACCTGAGCTATGGCATGGTGGACCTGCCGAGCGGAAAAATGAAAAGCCGCGAGGGAACGGTAGTGGATGCCGACGACCTAATGCAGGAAATGCACGATACGGCCGAACAGATCTCAAAAGTCTTAGGCAAAACTGAAGGATTTCCAGATGAAGAAAAAAATCAACTCTACGAAACCATAGGCATGGGTGCATTGAAGTACTACATGCTTAAGGTGGACCCGAAGAAAAGGATGATGTTTAATCCCGAAGAATCCATTGATTTTAATGGGAATACAGGGCCTTTCATTCAATATACCTACGCGCGAATTCAGAGCATTTTACGAAAGGTGCAAATGGCTGAACTTCCTGCCTGTGATGGATATTCTCCCGAAGATCAGGAACTGGAACTTTTGAAATTAATTTCTGATTTCGAAGGAATAATTGCTTTGGCTGCACAAGAACAGAGCCCCGCTCAGGTAGCTAATTACACCTACGAATTGGTAAAGACCTTTAACAGTTTCTACCAACATTCGCCCATACTTAATGCCGAAGATGCTGCCCAGCGAAGTTTCCGCATCCAATTGAGTAAGTTTGTGGGCCAAACGATAAAAAACGCTATGTATCTGTTGGGAATTGACGTTCCCGCCAGAATGTAAAATACCGAGAAAGAGATGTTTGAAAATCTGAGTGATAAGCTGGAAAAAGCCCTCCACGTTCTCAAAGGACATGGGCAGATTACCGAGATCAACGTAGCCGAAACCATGAAGGAGGTGCGTCGCGCCCTCTTGGATGCCGACGTTAACTTTAAGATTGCCAAGGACTTTACCAACACAGTGAAAGAAAAGGCCATGGGCCAACAGGTGCTCAAGAGCCTGAAGCCCGGCCAATTGATGGTAAAAATTGTTCGCGACGAACTGGCCTTGCTCATGGGCGGTCAAGCGATTGAAATTGACCTGAAAGGATCGCCGAGTGTGGTGCTTATGGCAGGTCTGCAAGGTTCGGGTAAAACCACTTTCTCCGCCAAGCTGGCCAATTACCTAAAAAGCAAGAAATCGCGCCGACCACTACTGGTGGCAGCCGACGTGTATCGCCCGGCGGCCATAGACCAATTGCGCATTCTGGGCGAACAGATTGGCGTGGAGGTATATGCCGAAGATGGCGTGAACGACCCGGTGGGCATTGCCAAGCGCGGTGTGGAGAAAGCGAGGAAGGAAGGCTTTAATCTGGTGATTGTGGACACCGCCGGTCGACTGGCGGTGGACGAAGAAATGATGAACGAGATAGCGGCCATCAAAGCGGCAGTGCAGCCCAACGAAATTCTTTTCGTGGTGGACTCCATGACCGGGCAAGATGCTGTGAACACAGCCAAAGCATTCAACGATAGGCTCGATTTTACAGGCGTCATTCTATCAAAACTCGACGGTGATACCCGCGGTGGTGCTGCGCTCTCCATCCGTCAGGTGGTGAACAAGCCCATCAAGTTTGTGGGTATGGGCGAAAAGATGGACGCACTGGACGTGTTCTATCCCGACCGTATGGCCGACCGAATTCTCGGCATGGGCGACGTGGTGAGCCTTGTGGAGCGCGCGCAAGAACACTTCGACGAAGAAGAAGCCCGCCGCATTTCCAAGAAAATAGCCAAGAATCAATTCGATTTCGAAGATTTCCTGAAGCAAATTGAGCAGATAAAGAAAATGGGCAACAGCAAAGATTTGCTGAGCATGATTCCCGGGGTGGGCAAAATGTTGCGCAATATTGACATTGACGACAATGCCTTCAAAGGCGTGGAAGCAATCATACACAGCATGACGCCACAAGAACGCCGTGACCCTTCGTTGATGAATGGTTCGAGAAAGAAACGCATAGCACAAGGAAGCGGAACGGATGTGCAAGAAGTGAACAGGCTGTTGAAGCAGTTTGGCGAAATGAGCAAGATGATGAAAATGATGCAGGGCGGTGGCGGACAAAAGATGATGAGTATGATGCAGGGCATGCAAGGCAAGATGCCCCGATAAACAAGAAGAGCATGGAATTATTGGACGGAAAACTGACGAGCCAAACCATCAAAGGTGAGATAGCCGCTGAGGTGGAAAACCATGTGAAATCAGGTAAAAGAGTGCCGCACCTGGCGGCTATTTTGGTAGGCGAAAGTGGCGCCAGTGTAACCTATGTCAATGCCAAAATAAAAGATTGCGAAGCCATTGGATTTAGAAGCAGCTTAATCGCTCTGCCCGAATCGACCACTGAACAAGAGCTGCTCAGGAGAATAGATTCGTTGAATGCAGATGCTGATTTGGATGGATATATCGTTCAATTGCCTTTGCCCAAGCACATCAATGAATACAAAATTACCCAAGCCATTGCACCCGAAAAAGATGTGGATGGATTTCATCCGGTGAACGTGGGCAAGATGGCCATGGGCATGGATACCTTCCTTCCGGCCACTCCCTATGGCATCATGGAATTGCTGGAGCGATACAGGGTTCCTACCTCTGGCAAACACTGCGTGGTGATAGGAAGAAGCAATATTGTAGGTCGACCCATGAGCATACTTTTGTCAGGCAATAGAAATCCGGGAAACTGCACGGTGACCATCACCCATTCCAAAACCACCAACCTGAAGGAGCTTTGTTTGCAGGCCGATATTGTTGTGGCAGCCCTTGGCCGTCCTGAGTTTCTGAATGGAGACATGGTAAAACAAGGCGCCACGGTGATAGATGTGGGCATTACGCGAATAGAAGATAAGAGCAAGAAATCGGGCTTTAGACTCGCCGGCGACGTGCATTTCGAAAGTGTAGCGCCTAAATGCGCCTTTATCACGCCTGTTCCCGGCGGTGTGGGGCCTATGACACGTGCGGCATTGCTCATGAACACCATGCGCGCCTATCGCCTGAACATGTCTAAACATTGATGCCCTGAGCTTGTTAAACAACCAATAGAAAAAACCAAATGAAAAAAGCAATTCTTCCTTTATTTATCGCACTTTTTGCATTGGCCTCTTGCCAAAATGCCGGAACGGAAACCGAAACAACGATTGGCGAAAACTGCACGTATAGTTTTAACAACGAAGCCACCCAACTGAAATGGACCGCGTTTAAGTTTACCGACAAAGTAGCTGTTGGCGGCACTTTCAAAAACATCTACGTGCGAAATACGAAGACTGCAGACACACCGCTGGATGTGATTCGTGAACTGAAATTCTCCATTCCTATAAATGGTATTGACACACAGAACGAAGACCGCGACAGCAAAATCCAGAATTTTTTCTTTGGAACGTTGGCCAACACCGAGGCACTCACTGGCGAGGTGCGCTCGATTGAAGGGGATGATATTTCAGGAAAAGCAACCATTACAGTTTATATGAACGACATGGCGCAGGATGTGGAAATGATGTATGTGTTTGTAGACGATCAGTTTACACTCAATGGAAAAATTGATGTGAAAGCCTGGAACGCACAATCGGGGATAGACAGCCTGAATACCATTTGTTATGATCTGCACACCGGCACGGATGGCGTGAGCATGCTATGGTCGGAAGTAGATTTGGAGATTGTGGCCAAGGTGAACATCAAGTGTGAATAAGCCAAGTAAACCGTTTATAAAACCCGTTTGCCTCCGGTAAACGGGTTTTTTTATGCCCGAAGGGTTCCTTGAGAATCCTTACTTTTGGCCACACCAAAATTTCTACTTCAAAGCAGCATTTTATGAGCAACAATTATCATCCGGAGCCCTATTGGTCGGAGGTGGCGAAACGAATTAAGGCCCGAGAAGGCGCCAACGTGATAGCCGGAGACGACGAACCTTACTATCGATACAAGCGCAACCGCTTTCTGGAAATGCTCTCCACCGTCGATTTTAAGGAAAAGTCGGTGCTGGAAATTGGAAACGGACCCGGAGGTAATTTGGATTTCATTTCTCATTTCGGTCCGAAAAGACTGGTGGGAGTTGACATTTCGAGCGACATGATCGAACTGGCCACCAAGCGCCTTGGCGATCGTGCAGAGATCATCAAGGTGAATGGCACCAAGCTCCCTTTTGAAGACAAGACTTTTGATATTGTGTTTAGCGCTACCGTGTTGCAACACAACACGGACGAGAAAATGCTTTTGGAACTGATGGCCGAAATGTGTCGCGTGAGTGGCGATAGCGTTATCCTGTTCGAAAGAATTGAGGACGAAATTAAAGGCGACGAACTGTGCTACGGCCGTCCGGTGAGCTACTACTCGGCGGTGTGCCAAAAGCATGGCTTCGAGCTAGTGGAAACGAGCTTTATCAATATCCGATCGAGCTACTACGTGTCGGGCGCCATTCGCAAGGGACTTAACCCAAAGAATAGGGTAGAAGGCGAACCATTGAACGCTATCTCCGTATTTCTACAAAACATCACGCTGCCGATCACCAAGCTTACCGACAAGGTGTTCACCTCGCGGAAAGATGTGGCCAAGCTGCATTTTAAGCGGAAGTAATAGAAATCATTAAATGTAAAAAGCCCGTGCACTATTGGTGTACGGGCTTTTTCATTTTTCCATTGGGTAGCGTGTCTATTTCACCATCAGCTTCGAAGTTTTGTTTGGAATATTCTCAATAGATATCGTGTACACGCCTGGTTGCAAGGCGGAGATTTCCAGCTTTTGTTCTAAGCTTTCAATGCGAAAAGCCATAACCACTTTTCCTGTAATGTCCTGAATGATTAGTGTTTCATCCATCAGGTTGGCCTGAAAACCAAGCGTAATGCTTTTTGACGCTGGGTTGGGATAAAAATTGAATTCTGCCGAAGCCGTTTCGTCCAGACCAATGCCGCTAAGCACGGTAAGAGGCGCCGCAGCCGAGGTATCGGCACAACCAGCAAGCCCAACCACACAACGAAAAGTCTGGTTGTGGTTGGCAAGGGTTAAAGCTGAGATGGTAAGTGTGTTGGTCGTAGCGCCGCCGTATTGGCCGCCGTCAGCTATATTACCCCAAACCCCTCCATTCTGGGTTTGCCACTGGTAGCTGGCCCCGGCACCTATAGCCGACACAGTCATTTGTGCCGACGCATTGGTGTTGGCCACCTGACTCGAAGGATCGCTGGAAACTATATTGATACAATTCACGGTGAGCGAAGCCACATCTGAGGTATCAAGGCAAGCCCCATTGGCAATGAGGCAACGGAACTGACTACCATTGTTGGCTAAAGTCAGGTTGCTTATG
>CAZBBV010000070.1:0-7876 GCA_964490025.1 uncultured Cryomorphaceae bacterium
GCAAAAGATGATGCCCAATTCGCCCAGTTTTTCTTTAAATGAAGTAGCCACTGATACGCTATCTACTACCACATCCACCGCCACACCGCTTAGGCGCTTTTGTTCCTCTAGCGATATGCCCAGTTTCGCAAATGTCTTGAGCAATTCAGGATCAACCTCATCCAGGCTATCCAGGGTTTTCTTGGGCTTCGGCGCACTGTAGTAGCTTATGGCTTGAAAGTCGGGCGAATGGTAATTCACTTTTTGCCACTTAGGCTCCTTCATGGTGGTCCAATGGCGATAAGCCTTCAGGCGCCATTCCGTCATCCACTCGGGCTCATTTTTCTTTAAGGATATCAGGCGAACCACATCTTCACTCAGACCAATGGGAATGGTGTCCGATTCAATATCCGTGTAAAAACCGTATTTGTACTCCGAACTGGTTACTTCTTCCAGTACTCTTTCGCTGCTCATTTTCTCTTGTTCCATCACACAGCGAAACTTTCGCCACAGCCGCAAGTACGACTTGCATTGGGGTTGTTGAAATAAAATCCTTTGCCATTGAGTCCTCCTGAATATTCGAGGGTGGTACCAATGAGGTACAGCAGGCTTTTCTTATCCACCACGATTTTTACACCGTTGTTTTCGAATACTTTGTCTTCCTCGTGTAGGTTTTGGTCAAAGTCCATTTTGTAGGACAATCCTGAGCAACCACCGCTGGTTACCCCCACACGAATGAAGCTCTCCTGAATGCCGGTGCCCGCTTCAGCCATCAATCCGGCAATTCTTTCTTTCGCTATTTCAGATACTTGTATCATGTATGTATTTGGAATTGTTCTAAGTAACCGCAAAAGTATAAATAAAGTTCAAGGCCGAAAGGCAATATTTACAGGGCCTTGCTGTACCTTTGGCCGCATGGAAAACAACGGAAACAACCCCAACCTTACGCCCCTTTCTTCGGTGGGCGAATTTGGACTTATTGAGTTGCTTACAAAACACATTGAACTCTTCCAGGAAAGCACAGAGCAAGGAGTGGGCGACGACTGCGCCGTGATTCTCCCGCCTGACGGACAGAGACTTTTGGTCACAACGGACATGCTAGTAGAGGGCGTACATTTCGATTTGGGCTATGTGCCATTAAAGCACCTGGGCTACAAATCTGTAGTGGTAAACCTATCGGATGTATATGCCATGGGAGGCAGGCCCACGCAGATTGTGGTGTCTGTAGCTATGAGCAATCGCTTCACCGTGGAAGCATTAGAAGAGCTGTACGAAGGCATTCGCTCGGCTTGTAAATTTTATAAAGTGGACCTGGTAGGAGGCGACACCACCACAAGTCCTAGCGGCCTTACCTTAAGCATCACTGCCTTAGGTTGGAGCAATATGTCGCCCATTCTGCGCAGCACGGCCAACGAGCACGACCTGTTGGTGGTGAGCGGCGACTTGGGTGGCGCCTACATGGGCCTGCAGGTGCTGGAGCGCGAAAAGGCCGTTTTTCAAGTGAATCCGAACATGCAGCCGCAGCTGGATAACTATACCTATATCCTTGAACGGCAACTAAAACCGGAGGCGCGCCGCGACATCATTGACCTGATGGAGAAACTAGAACTGCAGCCAACCAGCATGATTGATATATCCGACGGATTGAGTTCTGAAATTCTGCATTTGTGTCATGAAAGCGGACTGGGCGCGGTGGTTTATGAAGACCGCCTGCCGATATCAGGCGAAGTGATTGAGGTATGTGGCGAATTCGACCTAGACCCACTGGTGCCGGTGATGAATGGCGGCGAAGACTACGAGCTACTCTTCACCATTGCGTTGGAGGACTATGACAAGGTAAAAGGCAATCCCGACCTCACCGTTATCGGACACATGACTGCCAAAGGCGAAAAAGCGCTGCTTTCCGCTAAGGACGGGCAGTTGCACGAGCTCACCGCACAGGGTTGGGATGCGCTGAAGAAAAATTCTTAAAATAATTTACACCCGGACACAACTTTTCGAACCTAGAATTGTTCTAGATAGCGAGTGGCATGGTTGTTGAAACTTGTCATTCTCGAAATCACATTCATAGTTAAAACGTTCTTTTCATTAGGTTTAGGTTATAATGATTTCGGTTAAAGCCCCTCTGCCGCCCGGTAGGGGGGCTTTGCATTTGTAGGCAGTCCGTGTTGCATTTTCTAAGCGAAGCACAACGGCAAAAAAAATCCCCGACCTAGGCCGGGGATTCTATTCAATATTCGTCTGTTACCAGATTACACTACGCCTTGATCGAGCATGGCGTCGGCCACTTTCACAAAGCCGGCAATGTTGGCACCGCGCACATAATCTACATAGTCGCCATCTTTACCATATTTCACACACGCGGCATGGATTCCTTTCATTATGCTGTGCAACTTGGCGTCCACTTCTTCGCGGCTCCAATGCATACGCATGCTGTTTTGGCTCATTTCCAATCCTGATGTGGCTACACCACCGGCATTGGATGCTTTACCGGGAGCGAAAAGAATCTTGTGGTGGCGGAACACCTCGATAGCCTCAGGCGTAGAAGGCATGTTGGCACCTTCGCTCACGCACATCACACCGTTTTTCACCAAAGCAGCAGCTTCGTCACCGTTCAGTTCGTTTTGTGTAGCGCAAGGCAGGGCAATGTCGCAGGCAATTCCCCACGGACGGGCGTCGGCATGAAACTCCGCGCCATACTTGCTGGCGTATTCAGAGATGCGGCCACGCTTCACATTTTTCAGGTCCATGATATAGGCCAATTTCTCAGCGTCAATACCATTTTTGTCGTAGATGTAGCCCGAAGAGTCGCTCATAGTAAGCACCTTAGCGCCCAACTGGATGGCTTTTTCGGCGGCATATTGTGCCACGTTTCCTGAACCTGAAATCACAATGCGCTTGCCGGCAAACGACTCGCCACGGGTGGCCAGCATTTCCTGAGCAAAATACACATTGCCATAACCGGTGGCTTCCGGACGCACCAAGCTTCCGCCCCAGTTGAATCCTTTTCCGGTCAATACGCCGGTGAACTCATTGCGCAGACGCTTGTACTGGCCAAACATGTAGCCAATTTCGCGACCGCCCACGCCGATATCTCCGGCAGGTACGTCGGTGTCGGCACCAATGTGCTTGGCCAACTCGGTCATGAAACTTTGGCAAAAGCGCATCACTTCGTTGTCCGTTTTTCCTTTAGGGTCGAAATCGGAACCTCCTTTTCCACCGCCCATTGGCAGGGTGGTCAGGCTGTTTTTGAACACTTGCTCGAAGGCCAAAAACTTAAGAACAGACAGGTTAACAGAAGGGTGAAAGCGGATACCGCCTTTGTAGGGCCCAATGGCGCTGTTCATCTGAATTCTGAAACCGCGGTTCACGTGGATATTTCCTTTGTCGTCTACCCATGGCACACGGAATAAAATAATGCGCTCGGCTTCTACCATTCTTTCCAGGATGGCACCTTGCTTATACTTCGGATTTTTTTCGATAAAAGGGATTACCGTTTCGGCAACCTCATGCACAGCTTGTAGGAATTCGGGCTCGTTGGCGTTGCGCACACTCACCTTATCCATAAATGCTTTAACTGCAGCTTCCATGTAAATGATTTTTATGGTTTGAGCGGCCAAAAGTAAGTTTATTTTGGACTCGGAAACAGGCTTTTAGACAGGGTTCAGATCAGCTCGTATTGTTTCCCCGGAAGGGCGCGAACAACGCCTTTTAGCTCCATTTCCAGGAGGAGGGTTACGAGCTTGCTCAGCGGTTTTTCAGAGACCATCATCAGTTCGTCCAGCGCTATTTTTCCTTTCTCTCGCAAGATGGTGGCGAGCGCAGTTTCTTCTTCGTTCAGTTCGGCAAAGAGCATGGTTTGGGTGCGCTGCTTGTCTTCGGCTTTCTTTTCCCATCCCAGCAAGTACTCAATGTCTTCACCGCTTTGCACCAAGGCTGCTTTGTTATTTCTGATTAAATAGTTGCATCCACGGCTGTAGTGGTCGGTAGGGCGACCGGGAACCGCCAGCACGTCGCGGTTGTAGCTCAGGGCTATTTCGGCGGTGATAAGCGCTCCGCCCCTTTCTGCCGCCTCTATCACTAATATGGCGTCGCTCATGCCGGCCACTATGCGGTTGCGCTGCGGGAAGTTTTCGCGATCGGGCTTGGTGCCTTGCCGAAACTCGGAAATGAGCATGCCTTGTGCGGCAATGTTTTCGGCCAGCCGCTTGTTTTTATAGGGGTAAATGCTGTCCAACCCGGTGCCCATCACGGCGGCGGTGGGTAGGCCGTGATCCAGCGCACTCTGATGCGCTTGCGTATCAATACCAAAGGCCAATCCGCTAACTATAAGCAAGCGGTAGTCTTTGAGGTAGTCAATGATTTTGTCGCATATTTCTTTTCCCTGTGGTGTGGCATTGCGCGTACCCACTATGGCCAGCACCTTTTGGTTGTTGAGCTTGGTGTCGCCGTGGGTGTAGAGCAGCACGGGCGCATCTTCGCAGTTGCGCATGCGTGTAGGGTAGTTTTCGTCGGTGTAGAAAATGGGCCGATAGCCGTTGTCGCTCATAAAGCGGGCTTCGCGCTCTGCCTCGCGCCACATTTCTGCATTTTTCATGGCTTGCAGTACCTGTGGAGTAACTCTAAATTGCTTGATCAGCTTTTCCGGTTTTTCCTGAAAAAAAGCCGAGGCGGTTTTGAAATTGCTCAAAATGCGTCGCGCAGCCGTGGGGCCTATACCCGGCAACAAGGTGAGGGCTATTTGGTATGGAAGCTCCGAATGTTGAGACATATTGGGAAGTGCAATAGGCAATAATAAATAAATCCTCTTTTGCCGCGGTCCATGCCCTTGGTAAACTTTTAATGCGCCTATATCTTCTTCTCCAATTGTTCATTCTCGCCCAAATATTATGATCTAGATTAACAATGTAAGCGTCTTCCAAGCCTACTCGAACCATCATCACTGAGGGGAGGTTATTCCCACCTAATTAACCAAATAAACAATTGAAAATGAAGAAGCATGTAAAATTCTGGATGGCGAGTGCCATGGCCATTACCCTAGTTTCCTTTAGCTCGTGCAAAAAGGACGAGAACCCTGATCCGCAACCTCAGCCGCAAACCATTGCCGAAATTGCTGCCGCAAATCCCGATTTCAGCATTTTAGTAGATGCGCTTACAAGAACAGATTTGTTGGGTGCTGTTTCCGATCCCAACGCCAACTTGACTGTTTTTGCTCCAACGAATGATGCGTTTGTAGCCCTATTGGGTGAGCTGGGCCTTGGAAGCCTGGATGCTGTGGAAGCTGCTTTGGGAACAGATGGCCTACGCAATGTGGTGCTGTACCATGTATTGGGTGCTGAAGTAAAAGCTGCAGATGTAACCACTGGTTATGTAGCCACTTTGGCAAATCGCGACACCGATCAAGCGCTGAGTTTGTACATCTCAACAGCCGCAGGAGTGAAAATTAACGATCGCGCTACGGTAACCACCGCAGACGTAGACGCTTCTAATGGCGTCATCCACATTATTGATCAGGTGATTCTGCCACTGTCCATTTTCGAACTTTTGGAAGTAAATCCAAGTTTCTCGGCTTTGGTAACGGCCCTCGGCGTGGCTGATGGAGATTTGGATGCTTTAACCAGCGATCCGGCTGCCGGACCATTTACCCTCTTTGCCCCACAAGACGAGGCTTTTACTGCCTTACTTCAAGACTTGGGCTTGGCTGACCTGAATGCTTTGGTAGCCGCATTGGGAACCGACGGTCTGTCGGACGTACTCCTGTATCACGTGGTGGCGGGAAACATTCGTTCCACTCAAGTGCCTGCAGGGGTTGTGGCTACAGTAAATGGTGAAAACATTACTATCAGCCTTACCTCAGGCGTACAAATTACGGACGCCAACAGCAACACGGTAACGGTAACTTCGGTGGACATTCAAGGAACAAATGGCGTGATCCATATTATAGACGGCGTGCTTTTGCCATAAGGACATCCATCATTTTCTAAAGTTAGAAGCCCTGAAGCGATTGTTTCGGGGCTTTTCTTTTTGGATTTAAAGCGCCAAGCAGATCGAATCGAAGCGCATAGATTGACTTAATTTATTTCTACATTCGTTTGCCTAACCCGAACCTTACGAATGATGAGAATATTACTTCTACTATTCTTGAGCATTCTTGCTTATCCGCTCTCCGCCCAACAATTCTCCGTTTCGGGAATAGTTGAAGATGCTGAAACAAAAGAGGCGCTGCCGGGAGCTACCATCATCTTTGGAAAAAACCAAGGCACCATTGCAGATGGCGAAGGCCGCTACAGCACTATGCTTGCTCCGGGTAGCTACACCTTTACTGTAAAATATGTGGGCTACGAGGATTATTCCATAGATATAGAATTGAAAGCCAATATGGTACTTGACATCAAACTGGTGCCTGTGGCTGAAGAGCTCAATACTGTGGTGGTAGTATCTGCCGGAAAGCACGAGCAACGCATGGAAGAAGTGACCGTCTCCATAGATGTGCTGAAACCTGATTTGATCGAAAACAAGAATGCCATAACGGCGGATGTGATTGTGAACCAAAATCCGGGTGTGGCCATGGTGGACGATCAGGCCAACATTCGCGGTGGCAGTGGCTGGAGCTATGGTACGGGCAGCCGCGTGCTGGTGTTGGTGGACGATATGCCCCTTATCTCGGCAGATGCCGGACAGGTGCAGTGGCGCATGATTCCTATGGAGAATATTGAGCAAATAGAAATAATCAAGGGGGCTTCCAGCGCTTTGTATGGTTCGTATGCCATGAACGGCATTATTAACATGCGCACGAGCTATCCGAAAGGAAAGCCCGAAACCTATGTAAACCTCTACCAAGGCCTGTATGGCGATCCGAAAGACAGCCGAAACAAATGGTGGGACGGCGCACGCGGTTTCACCGGAATGAATGCCATGCATAAGCGCAGCACCGGAAACGTGGATTGGGTGGGCGGACTTTTCTTGCTCAAAGATCAAGGCTATCAATACCTGGGTGAAAACAACCGAGCGCGTTTTAACCTGAATACGACGGTGCGTTCGAAGAAAATTTCAGGACTGACCTATGGCGTGAACGTCAATATGCTTTACTCCGATTTCGGCGAAGCCATCATTTGGCAAAGCGACACCAATGGCTACATTCCTTTCGATAGTTCGGCCACCTTCACTGAGTCGTTCGACTTTTACATTGACCCGCACATCACCTACCGCACTGAGCGCTCGAAGCACCGTTTTTTGGGAAGGGTTTTTTCGTTGAGCAACAATGCCGCTTCAGAACAAACCAGCTACAACAATAGCAGCATGGTGTATTATGGCGAATATCAGTTTCAGCACAATCCAAATGAGAACCTGACCCTTACTACCGGTATTTTGAACAGCTATTCCTACTCCAATAGCGACGTGTTTCAAGGCGAGCACAGCAGCAACAATTTTGCACTGTACGGACAGGCCGACTGGAAAAAAGGCCGTTGGAATCTGTCTTTCGGCCTTCGCTTCGAAGATTTCCGATTAGACGACTACAAGAGCAGCGTACCCGTTTTGCGTGCGGGCTTTAACTACGAAGTGCAGAAAGGCACCTACCTGCGTGGTTCCTTTGGCCAAGGCTATCGCTTTCCGAGCATGGCGGAGAAATTTACGCTTACCAATGTGGGCGCCATTTTCGTGTATCCCAACTATGATTTATTGCCGGAAAGCGGATGGAGCACCGAATTTGGCGTGAAGCAAGGTGTGAAAATCGGCGAATGGATGGGTTTTGTGGACCTTGCCGCCTTTTGGATGCGCTACAACAACATGATGGAATTTACCTTCGCACGGTGGAATGCTTCAGTCGATCCTAATGCATTTTTTGGCATGGGTTTCAAATCAGTGAATGTGGGCGAAACAGAAATAACCGGCGCCG
>CAZBBV010000071.1:0-7822 GCA_964490025.1 uncultured Cryomorphaceae bacterium
TGAACTGATTCTTAGTCGTGTGTCCCATGAAGATTTCAATAGCATCTGGTCCCCAAGCCGGACCACCATTGTACTGATACATGATGGATGTGATGAAACCCGACTTGCCTATTTGGGCAGCTTTGTAGATGGTTTGGCTGTAGGTGTACACCGTGCTTGGTTCAATAGGCAATCCTAGATTTATTGTAGCCAATGTGCCAATAACTACGGCGTCTTCATTGATGATTTCTACACGAGCGGTATCGTTGGCACGGAACTGCTCTCCCGGTAAATTGGTATAGGCCGTTACCTCATGCTGTCCATAACCTGTTAGATTTCCTGTGGCTGTGAAGGTATATTGCATGCTGCTGGCGGAAGCCAATGGCCCTGGGATAATTTCAGTTATGGCGGTTTGGCCATCTACCTGGAAGCTCACCGGGATATTTGAAGCGGCTGAGGTTCCGAAGTTGAACACCGTTACAGTGACAGGTTCGGCATTGCTTAGTTGCGGCCCTGTAGCAGGAGCGCCTATAGCGGTTACGCCCACATCATTCGGGAAGGTTTCCGAAATGCAAACATTGTCAATGCCCAACTGAGTATAGTTCAGGAAGTTCGCCGAAATGCCTCTGAATCGAACAATAACGGTATCGCCGATATAGCTTGCCAACGAAACAGTATCCATTTTCCAACCGGTGAGCTGATTGCTGTTTCTACTCCAGATGCTGTTGGTCCACACGCCATTAACATTCACATCTACATGAAGTGCAGGGCTATAGTTGGGGAAGCCGCTGGTGCTGGAGTGCAGGTGGTACCAAAACACCATTTTCAATCCTATGGTACCTGTGGTATTGAGGTACATATACATAGAGGCGGTATCGTTTCCACTGTCATAATCGCTCAATAAAGCATAGTAGTCGCCCGATTGAGCAGCATTTACCCTGTAAGAAATGGTAGAAGACTGACCTGTTCGTATTTCCCAATCATGCTGATCGTTCGTTGCCTGTTGCCAATCTTCAAAGCCATTTTCAAAATCATAACATTGAGGATAAGTGCTGATGGGTGTGGTCATAAATGGAGTGGTCATTCGCGCCGTATCGTTCACAGCCAGTCCATCTACTGCGCCATTGGGCGCGGTTACATAGGCCATTACTTCGTGTTGCCCAGCGCCAAAAGCGTAGCTGCCAAGGCTCACTTGCGGGTCGCTTGCACCGGTGGCCAAATTGCCGGTCCAAACAAACGGCGCCTGCATTATTCCATCCACCGACCATTGAATCGTGGCTGTGGTGAGTGCATTTTGCCCATGATTTTTTATCTGAACCACCACCGGATAAGTTCCTTGGAAATGCGATATGGGCTGCATATTCGACAGTCCGGCATCCAGCAATGGCAGGCTGTATTCGTCAGCGCCTATGTCAGGTGTAGCGCTTCTGCTTTCGCTGTCGAAGTCAGTCAGGACTATGCTAGCCATTCCCGCATTGTGCATCACGGTGCTGTAGCTGTGCAAGTCAAACTCGGAGTAGAACTCCGGATCCACCGATACCGAATTGGCATCATGTCCCTGAAAGGCAGTCCATGCGGCTAAGGTGTTGTAATCTGTGGAACTGTATCGGATTAGCTTTGTGCCTGAGGCAAAATGGTTGTTATAATTGATTTGGGTAGTGGTGGTACTTCGGTACATAGAGTAGCCATCATTTAAATTGACAAAGGCATTGTTGAACACACGCAGCGTAGATCCACTTGAAAAATAGCCAGCATAACTGTTGGTGGATGTCAATGACCTTCTCACCACCACACTGTTGTGTGCATAAAAGTGGTTCGTGCCCCCGGTTTGATAAATGCCGTATATGGCATAGGAAGTGGAAATAATTGGGTTAATTCTATCCACAACCGCCATGTTGTTGGTGCAATACAAACTGTCACCGGCAGCACTTCCTCCAGAAACATAGATACCATATACGTTGTATCTGCCGGTAATGTACATGAGATTGCCATCCAGCCTACTTCGATCATTTGAATTTACAATGGAGAGGCCGTAGACGTTTGTTGGGCTTTCACTTCCATTGTTTTCCAAATCATTTCCTCTAATGATTAGTCGATTTGTGTAATTCGTGTTGATTCCGATATAATGAAAATCGCGGAACTGGTTTTCAAGAATTTGCAAATAGAGGCTTCTGTCGGCTGACGAGCAAAGCCAATTGATGGCAATGCTGCCGTAGCGGAAGTGGTTGTGTATGAAAGTGACAGTATCAGCCGATTCTCCGTTTGTCTGAGAGGTATTTGCCAACGAACGGTTGTTATTGGAAGAAGTTGCCGCATTTCCTTCCAGGTGGCAATTCATAATGGTAATGTGCTTAGCGGCTTTAGAGAAAAATAGCGACGTTCCATAAGTAGTGCCTAGGTTTCTGAATCCTAAATGCTTCAATATGATGTGCTGCGCACCATCAATTCTAAACAGATAATTGTCTGCACTCGTGCCTTCCAGTTCCATAGTTGCCAGGCTGCTGTCTGCACTCGCCCCTTGGAAGGTAATGGTATTGGTGCTGCTCGAGCCATCTATTGCAGGTAGGCTAACACGCTCGGGATAAATGCCGTCCGCCACATTGAAAATCACCGGCCCTGAAATTCCGGAGCAAATGAGGTGGTCAACCGCTTCTGAGAAACTTTGGAAATTGGAATTGGAGTTTGGTAGCGCGGCATCAATGGTATAACTACCCGAAAGCGGCGCGCAAATGTCTTGAACATCCGTAGTGTCGTTGTATTGTCGGTCGTCGGTAACGCCATTTACAGAAACTAGAAAGGCAAGTAGGCTATTTCGGAAAAGGAAATTGTATAGGGCCGAATCCAAAGTCAACAAAAGTGTGTCCTTTGAAGCCAGCGCCAATCCTTGAAACGATTGACTCAAGGTGTCTGTATAATCTGTAAAGGCTAGGTGTACATTCTGAATAGTGTCCACGGAATTGTTAAACAATTGAATCTGGACAGTGGTAGGCCCTGGAATGGTGCTGGAAGTCGGCTCGTACCACAATATTCCCGCGTCTAGCCCAAAAGGTTCAAATTCATCCGCGCCAACATCAGGCGTCAATGTGTCGCGCAGCTCCGCATCAATATCCATAGCGACCATGTGCGACATAGGTGTTCCGGTATTGTCGATAAACACACTGTTTAGGTGCAAATCAAATTGGCTTATGAATTCCGGCCGATAGTTCGTGCTATTTTGTTCAAAGCCGTAGGTGGTAAAGAAGCTTTGACGGGTATGAAAGACATTCGAATATCGATAAGGTTCCGGACCAAAAGAATACACATTGTTGTAGTCAAATTGGATGTAAGACGTGGCGACACGCACCAGGTACAATGCCGGTGCGGTGCTGAAATGACTGACTAGATTGTTTACAAAGCGTATGTTTATTCCGTTGGCTAAATAAGCCCCGTAGTTGGTTCCGCCGGCCATTTCGTCCATGTGGAATGTGTTGTGAAGTACATCCACCGAGTCGGTGGAATTCATGTAAAAAGCGTAGCTGGAGGTTGGATTGTTCGGATGACCAACAAAAACCATATTGTTCATCACTTCCGCTCGTGAATTTGTTTGGCCTTTCGAACTGGTAATATAGATGCCAATCAGCCCGGTTGTGGGTCGGCTTACCGTAATTTTATTTCTATTGATCTTAAACTGTACGCTAAGATTGCTCACGTATATACCGTAGTAATTTCCTGAGCTTGCGCTTGGAACCACAGTATTTCCTGAAATTTCCAGTTCGTTTTGGTAGGTAGCATTAAAGGCTTGATTGATGTTTTGGATATAGTTTCCAAGAAATTTGTTTCCTGTTTCCACCATGTTGCTCGCGGACACTAAATAAAATGCGCGGCCATTTCCCAAGAGACAGTTGTTCAGAAACACGTTGTGGTTGTCCCATGAATTTGAAGAGGCAAAAAGCACCACATCTGAGCTAGTTGATGTGCTAACTCCTGAAAATCGGCAGTGTTCAAAGTGGTTGTACGACGAGCTGTCGGACAAGTGAACCACCCGTGGATAGGATGTTCCGCCGTTCGAAAAGTTAATATTCAAGAAGCGGAAATAATTCGCCTTTTTCAAGAGTACAACTTCCGGAAATGAAGAGGTGCCAATATGTTGGAAAGTAACAGCATTGTTAATGGCACAGCCCGTATCGGAAGGCGGGAAAGTTTCAGGCACATCCGGCCCTTTGAAGGTTACGGTATTGGTGGTAGACATACCCGCATAGGTATTCAGCACCAACGCCCCCGTATATGTTCCCGGAGCAAGTAATATTTCCACCGGGCCGGTTACGCCTGCGCATTCAAGGTTGGTAATAACTTCAGCCAAGGTGTTGTAGTTGTTTCCTGCGGTAGGCAAGGAGGCGTCCACCGTATAGTTTCCGTTTAACGGATCGCAGAAGAAAATGCTCAATTCGGTGGTGTCGTTCGTGTTGTCCACATCTGCAAAGCCATTGGGCAACTCTGTCCACACTTTAACCGTATGGGCGCCGTAGGAGAAACTGCTGGATCCTATCAGCAGGTTGTTGATCGGAAACCACACATCCAGCTGGCCTGTCCAGTTGAATTGGTTCACTGCCCCGCCATCAATGGTCCATTTTATTATGGCATTGGTAATGCGCACATTTCCAAAGTTGCCCAGCTTAACCCGTATGTTGTTCATGCCTTCCGGTGCCGGCGAAGCGGGTTGCTGTATATCCATTATCCCGATATCGTGAATAGGTGGGCAGGCAATGTTGTAGCTGACAACGCTATTGCCATGAAAGCTAGAGAGGCCAAGGTTGTCGGAAGCAGCAATAAAGTAATCCACTCCGGCAGTAGAAATCGAATCGCCGGGAATGGTCGCCTTGTATAGATTTCCCCCTTGCAGAATCATTGGTACGGTGGTGAATGGCTTTGCAGGGAAGGAAGCGTCGGTTACCCGATAGCTGAGCGACACCACATCTACAAAATCGGTACTGTCGGTAACAATAGCGGTAATATCCAGACTAGCCCCACAATAGGCGCCAATAATCGGAATGTGATTTATAACCGGAGGTTCGTTCACCGGTTGATTTATTTGGTGCGGATTTACCGCCGTTCCGTGTGTGCTCCATAGCCCGGTGTTGTCTTGGGCATAGATGAAATAGTCGGTTCCGAGCGCGGTCATCATACTATCGGGTATAATGCCGCGCCACACGTTCCCAAATACGCTAACCATATTCACACTTTGGAATAGGATGGCACCGCTTGACTTGCGGTAAAAGAGCTTGGCGTTGGCCACATTCAAAGTGCTGTCTACAATGCTAGCGTAAATGGTATCGGGGACTCCAAGAGGTGAGATAGGAATAACTGTGTGGGTGATAGCCGGAGGTGGGTTGAGCAACAAAGGGTCAGTGAATATCGGGATTACCACAGGAAACGTGGTTGGGAAAATAACAGGGTAGTAGTTAATAAAGTTGCCGTCCGTGGCGGTGATGTAGTACTCTATTCCCGGAGCACCGGTGGCGGTAGAAGGAATGGTTGCAGTATACAAGTGAAATCCCAAATTCGTCATATTCACGGCTGTCCACATGGGGGTTCCGATTATTCGGTAGCGCAATACCACATTTTGCACATATGGAACACAAGTGTCGGTTACCAGTGCATCTATGACTATGTTTTGGGAAGTATGAACTCCCGATATGCTTAGGCCGAGCGTAGGAGGCGTGGGGTCAATTACAGGCCCAACAAAATCGGGCGCGAAATAACTCGTGGTGTCCGAGTCAGATTCGAAGATACTCCTGAAGCCGAACAAAAGCACCTCACGATCAGAACAATCTCCTACCGTATCGGGCGAGCAATAGGTAATTAAGTAATTGCCTGATATAGTGGCCGCAATACTATCCAAAATAGCATCAAACGGAGAGGTGATATTGAAAGTAGCTCCACCTGTAGCACTGGTTAGCGGAGTAAAAGTGCTGAATAAGTTGGGTAAAGTAAGGGCAAATACGGTCGCATCTGCTGCCGTACATGCGCTTATACACTGAGCCAACGTTACAGGCCCTTGCAAAGGTGTTTCGTCTGTGATGATGATAATGATCTTCCTCGCACCAGCTGTCCAGTTGAAACTGTTTACACTAAAAATGATCGATTCATAGCCGGGCTCAAACCCTCCGTCAATGGTGTTTTGCAACCAAATGGTGTTTTTAAAGTAGGCTGAATCGGTAGTTAAAATACCTCCATTGGCCGCAATAGGGTTGCCGCTGTTTGCGCTTTGTCCGTAGCGCGTAAGCCCTAAGGCATAATCCACTTGTCGGGCCGAAAGACTGTCAATAAAATTTCGAACATTGTTTCTTACCGCCAACTGCTCATCCGACATACTACCGGAATTGTCCATCACGAACACTATGTCTACCAAGCGGCTGCCCTGTCCTGATCCCGGAGGAAACACTTCCTTGCAGGTTGGTGTCAAGAAATTTTCAAAAATTGGAAAATTGATATTACCCAAATTTGGGATCACCTCTCCTTGATCATCCACCACATTTACATTCAAAAAAATGTTTGGGAATAAAGTAGCATCTAGCGAAATGATGTTTACATGAATTCCGGTTGAAGTTTTGGGCATACCTGCATTGCTGATGAGCTCTACCCGAACCTGATCTAAGTACCAGCCTAGGTATGTATAGCTGATGTCGCTGTGCAGCTCAAACTTGAATTGCACAACTTGCCCCTCCAGGTGGGTCACATCAATGTATTCGTAGCGCCACTGTGCGTTGCTGTGCCCCGATTTGCGGCCCAGCTCGGTCCAAGTAGCACCCCCATCCGTGGACACCGTAGTAATGAGGTGGTCGTAGTCCGACTCACTCTGGAACAACTCCTGATACGAAAATCTTAGGCGTTGATGTGCTTGAAGCGCGGGTAAACCAATGGGCGGGGTGGTGAGTTCAGAAACCACTCCGGGACTGTAGTTGGTCATCAGATTGGTTGCGGCGCAATGCTGCCCCTGGAACGGGTATACATTTCCTAGCGGCTTCCCAACGGCCCAGTCTCCGCTTGTGCTCCATGGGTTGTTTGCTGTTTCAAAGTTTTCCTCCCAAAGCACTGATCCATTTACCAATGCCGACGATTGGAAATAAGCAGAAAACTGACTTTGTCCTTTTGGAAGAACGGGCTCAACAGAGTTTTGAGCATAAGCCGCAAAGCTGATGGCCAATGCGACTAGCAGGGGTAGGCTACGTGATTTCATAGTACCAGGTTATGGTTAATACCCAAGCAAGGTACAAAAGGCTGTATTCAGCACAATGAAATTTGTCATGAACGGTGTATTAAATCATTGATTTGCCGTCTTCTGACAGTGTGTTTTTATTCCTTTATACCTCGAACTTTGCTATAGTTTTACTGTTTCTTCGCTTTATCTTTTACCCAACCATGAAATCATACCTCCTGCTTCTGCTGCTGTTCGCTTCTTCTTTGCTCTTTGCCCAGAAAGGGGTAATAAAAGGACGAGTGTTTAACGAAATAAACAATGAGTCGTTGCCTTTTGCCAATGTGACCATTCCATCCATATCGGTGGGCACTACCACAGATGTTGATGGAAATTTTGTGCTGTCGGACCTAAAGCCGGGGGTGTACAACATTGAGGTTTCTTTTATTGGTTTCAAAACGCGCATTATTCCTGAGGTGGCCATTACCAATGTCACGCAAGTGGTTTTGGAAATTGGCCTAAAAGAAGACTCCGAAGTGCTCCAAGCCGTGGATGTGGTGGCCAATCCATTTGAGAATAAGGAAGAAAGCCCCCTCTCTGTGCAAAGCCTTGGGGTAAATGAAATTCGCCGCAGCGCAGGCGGAAATCAAGATATATCCATTGTGGTTC
>CAZBBV010000072.1:0-7770 GCA_964490025.1 uncultured Cryomorphaceae bacterium
CGCTATCCCACCATTGACCTGAACAGCAGCTATCTGTGGACCCGTTCGCAGAATGACGCCGGTTTTTTGCTTAGCCAACAGCAGCAGGGGATAAACAACGGCATCACCATGCGCTGGACCCTTTTTGACGGAAACCGGATAAATGCGAACATTGAAAACGCCAACCTCGCGATAGAAAATAGCCAAGTGACGAGAGAAAAAGCAAAAGCATTGGCTGAGCGCGACATTCGAAACGCCTTCCTTGTGTACCAAACCGCTTTTGACATTTTGGAAATACAGCGCTCCAGCTTGGTGACCAACGAACAGAACTTCGCCCGTACTGCGGAAAGATTGCAACTTGGGCAAATAACCACCACCCAGTTTCGCGAAGCGCAAATAAACCTTGCCCGCGCGCAAGTAGGATTCTACAATGCCCTCTATGACGCGAAAATTGCCGAGATTGAGCTCATCCGCCTGTCCGGATTGTTGATGAACTGAAAACCCCTGAACCCATGAAGCAGATCCTTACCGCCGCCGCAGTATTCGTCTTCTTTTTGTCTGACGCTCAAAACGGCTATTGGCAGCAACGCGCCTACTACGACATCCGTGTGGACCTGGATCACAACACACACAACTTCGCCGCCGAACAGCTAAATGTGTACTACAACAATTCGCCCGACACCTTGCGCAAACTGTATTACCACCTTTACCTCAACGCCTTCCAACCCGGAAGCATGATGGACCAACGTTCGCTAAACATCCCAGACCCGGACAAGCGCGTCGCCGACCGGATATCGAAGTTGCGGCCACACGAGGTGGGCTGGATAAAAATGAAATATGTGATGACCAACGGTCAAAGCCTCAACACCAAAGTGGTAGAAACCACCATGGAAGTGGTGCTTTCTGAGCCGCTATTGCCGGGCGATTCTATCAAACTGGAGCTTCAATACACAGGTCAGGTGCCTTTGCAAATAAGAAGAAACGGCCGCGACAATGCCGAAGGAGTAGACTATTCTATGGCGCAATGGTATGCCAAGCTGTGCGAATACGACAAAGATGGCTGGCACATGGATCCTTACATTGGCCGCGAGTTTCATGGGGTGTGGAGCGATTATGATGTGCGCATCACCATGGACACGGCTTTTATGGTGGCCGCCACAGGCGTGTTGCAAAACCCCGAAAAGATTGGCAAAGGCTACGGAAAGCAAACCATTCCATACGACTCCGACCGCGCCACGTGGCATTTCCGTGCCGAAATGGTGCACGACTTTGCCTGGGGGGCCGATCGCGACTACGTGCACCGAATCCACCACACCAAAGACGGTCGCGCCTTTCACATGTTTTATATCCCTGATGCAGAAGATGCAAGCCTAGAAAAAAACTGGAATGAACTAGGCCCTTTCATGGAAGAGTGCCTCACCATTATCGAAAGAGATTACGGAGCATATCCCTACCCGCATTATTCGCTGGTGCAAGGTGGAGATGGGGGCATGGAATACCCCATGCTCACGCTTATTAAAGGCAATTTGCCGAAAGAATCGCTATTTGGTGTTTCGCTACACGAGTTTTTACACAGCTGGTACCATGGCACTTTGGCCACCAATGAACTTTGGTATTCGTGGATGGACGAAGGCTTTACGCAGTTTGCCCAGTCGAGGGTGGAGGCTGAGGTGTACGGTTCTGCCAATCGTGAAATACCCTATGCCCACCGTAAGTATGCCTACACCCATATTGAAGGCATTGAAGAACCATTGGCCTTGCATGCCGACCACTACAATACCAACGAGTGCTATGGCTCGAACAGCTACTACAAAGGCTTGCTTTTTCTGCATCAACTCAGCTACATTATTGGGGAGGAAAATTTCAAGCAAGTCATGCTGCGCTACTACGACGAGTGGAAGTTTAAGCACCCCACGCCGGACGATTTTCGCCGAATAGCGGAGCGCGTATCCGGCATGCAGCTCTATTGGTATTTCAATTATTGGATTGAAACCACACGCTACATCAGCTATGCCATAACGGATGTAAAAAAGGAGAAGAAGCAAATGGCCATTCACCTGGAAAGGCAAGGCACCATGCCCATGCCCATTGACTTGGTGGTGTATTACGGCGACGGCACCCAGGAAAACTTTCACATTCCTATGGTTATCACCTTTGGCCACAAGAGAAAGGATTCTATGTTCGGATCATCCTTTACGGTTGCAGAAGCCTGGCCATGGACCAGTCCAACGTACAACTTGTACATTGAGAATGGAAAGAAAATAGAAAAGGTGGAAATCGATCCCAGTTACCGAATGATAGACCTGGACCCCACGCGCCATACATGGCCCGTTCCGAAGGACTAGTTAGGGATTACTGATTGAAAATGTTGCGCTGAAAAAAGATGACAATGCCTATTCCGGTGGAAATGGCGGTGTCGGCAATATTGAATACCGGGCGGAAAAACACCATATAGTCGCCTCCCCAAATGGGAATCCATTCCGGCAGATAGCCTGAATAAATGGGGAAATAGAACATATCCACCACACGGCCTTGCAGAAAGCCTGCGTAGCCACCCTCTTCAGGCATGAAGGAGGCAACCTGGCCAAGACTTTCATTAAAAATGAGACCGTAGAAAGCACTGTCGATCATGTTGCCAATAGCGCCGGCCAGTATGAGCGAAAGCGCCACAATGGATGTAGTAGCCGCTTTCTTTTTTTCTAGGGTGTAAAGGAAATAACCCAGTGCACCAATGGCGGCCAATCGGAACAAGCTCAGAGCCAACTTCCCCCAAATTCCGCCAAACTCGAAGCCGAAGGCCATGCCGTTGTTTTCGGTAAAATGGATAATGAACCAGTCGCTAATCTGGAATTCCTGACCCAAAAACATGTGGGTCTTGATCCAAATTTTCAACACCTGATCGAGCAGCAGAATGCTGAGAATAATCCAAAGGGACTTTTTCAAAATGTAGCTGTTGCGCTGGGTTTATTGCATGCGCTTGGCCTCTATGCTCAGGGTGGCATGAGGAACCAGTTTCAGGCGCTCTTTCTCAATTAGCTTTCCGGTCACACGGCAGATGCCATAGGTTTTGTTTTCAATGCGGATAAGCGCATTTTTCAAGTCGCGGATAAACTTTTCCTGACGACCGGCAAGCTGGGCATTGGCCTCTTTGCTCATGGTTTCCGAGCCTTCTTCAAATGCTTTGAATGTGGGCGAAGTATCGTCAGTGCCGTTGTTCAGGTCGTTGGCGTAGCTGGCTTTTATGGCCTGAAGGTCTTCTTCGGCTCTATGAATTTTTTCTTGAATGATTTTGCGGAATTCGTCCAGTTCTTCGTCCGAATATCTTGTCTTTTCCATGGTCCTTATACTTTACGAATAGATAAATAGCTGCTTATGTGGTCAAATGTAATTTCTTGTGAATCTAAGGGGTTTTCTGAAACAAACTGAAGGCCGGTGGCCAATGTTTCCGAGCAAATATATTCGAAATTGTTTCTTACGGCATTTTCGAGTCCAGAATGTTTTGTCAAGGTAACGGCAATGCGGTCGGTCACCTCAAAGTCTTTGTCTTTGCGCAGGTTTTGAATGCGGTTGATCAATTCACGCGCAATGCCTTCCTGCACCAATTCGTCGGTGAGCGTGATGTCCAGCGCCACAGTAATGCCATTTTCAGCGGCAACCAGCCAACCCGGAATGTCTTCGCTGCGCAGCTCCACTTCGTCAAGGCTGATTTCTATTGCCTGACCCTCTACTTGCAGTATCGCGGTTCCATGTTGTTCCAATGCGGCAATTTCTTCCTGTGTATAGTTGCTCAATAGGTCGTTCACGGCCTTCATGTGCTTGCCCACTTTGGGGCCAAGGGCTTTGAAGTTGGGCTTCACACACTTCACCAGCAGTCCGCTGTTGGCGTCCACCAGTTCTACTTCTTTCACATTTACCTCGCTCAAAATCAACTCGCGAACGCCTGTGATCAATTTTCGGTCGTGCTCGTTCAGCACCGGAACCATCACCTTTTGCAAGGGCTGACGCACACGTATTTTTTCTTTTTTCCTAAGCGAAAGGATTAGACTGCTGATTTGTTGGGCCAGCATCATTTGGCGTTCCAGCTCCGGCTTTATCAAGGCTTCATCCGCCACAGGGAAATGGCTCAAATGCACCGACTCGAATGCCTCACGTCCGGTTCCACCATTCAGTGCGCGATATAGGTTGTCCGAAAGGAAAGGCGCAAATGGACTCGACAGCTTGGCCACCATTTCCAAGCAGGTGTACAAGGTTTGGTAGGCGGCAATTTTATCTTCTTGGTATTCGCCTTTCCAGAAGCGGCGGCGGCACAGGCGCACGTACCAGTTGCTGAGGTTCTCAGTCACAAAATCCTGAATGAGGCGTGTGGCGCGTGTGGGTTCGTAGTCCTCCATGGCGCTGTGCACCTCGCGGATCAGGGTGTTCAGCTCGCTCAATATCCAGCGATCGAGCTCGGGGCGTTTTTCCACCGGCACTTCTACTTCGCGGTAGGTGAAGCCATCAATGTTGGCATACAGCGCGAAGAAAGAGTAAGTGTTGTAGAGCGTTCCGAAAAACTTGCGTCGCACCTCGTCAATGCCTTCCAGATCGAAGCGCAGGTTGTCCCATGGCTGCGCGTTAGAAATCATGTACCAGCGTGTGGCGTCCGGGCCGTATTCTGCCAGGGTTTTGAAAGGGTCAACGGCATTGCCCAGTCGTTTCGACATTTTCTGCCCGTTTTTGTCGAGCACCAGCCCGTTGGAAAGCACATTCTTGTACGCCACACTGTCCTTCACCATGGTGGAAATGGCATGCAGGGTAAAGAACCAGCCACGGGTTTGGTCCACCCCTTCGGCTATGTAGTCGGCGGGGAAAAACTTCCCTTCGTCCACCAGTTCTTTGTTCTCGAAAGGATAGTGCAGTTGCGCATAAGGCATGGCGCCCGAATCGAACCACACGTCTATCAGGTCGGTTTCGCGGCGCATGGGCTCGCCAGTGCTGCTCACCAGCACAATTTCATCTACGAAGTTCTTATGCAGGTCGAGTATGTTGTAGTTCGTTTCGCTCATGTTGCCGGGCACAAAGTCGGCCAGCGGATTGCTTTTCATCACGCCCGCAGCCAAGGCTTTTTCGCACTCGGTTTTCAGTTGCTCAATAGAGCCAATGCATATTTCTTCCGTGCCTTCTTCGTTTCGCCAAATGGGAATGGGGATGCCCCAATAGCGCGAACGGCTCAGGTTCCAGTCGTTCAGGTTCTCGAGCCAGTTGCCAAAGCGGCCGGTGCCGGTGCTTGCCGGCTTCCAGTTGATGGTTTTGTTGAGGGCTATCATACGCTCCTTCACCGCCGTGGTTTTTATAAACCAACTGTCGAGCGGGTAGTACAGAATGGGCTTGTCGGTGCGCCAGCAATGTGGGTAGGTGTGGTCGTACTTTTCCACCTTGAAGGCTTTGCCCTCGGTTTTCAGTTTTATCGCAATATCCACGTCTACGGAGCGCTCAGGCGCTTGACCTTCGGCGTAGTATTCGTTTTTCACATAGCGTCCGGCATATTCGCCCATTTGGGCTACGAATTTCCCTTGCAAATCTACCAGCGGTGTGGGGTTGCCATTTTCGCCTAAGACGAGCATGGGCGGCACACCGGTTTTTAGCGCCACGCGCATATCGTCTGCCCCAAAGGTGGGTGCGGTGTGCACGATTCCGGTTCCGTCTTCGGTGGTCACAAAGTCGCCGGCGATCACACGAAAAGCCTGGTCGGCGTTGTCCATGGGCTGTGCGTAGGGTAGCAACTGCTCGTAGCGCGTGCCCACCAGCTCGGCGCCTTTCATTCGCATCAAAACCTGATATGGAATGCTTTTGTCACCCAAAGTATATTGCAGGTTTTCTCCTTCCTCCGCAGCCTTGAATTTTCCGGAAAAAACAGACGGAATCAAGGCTTCAGCCAAAATCACTTGAGCCACTTCGCCGGTGTATTGGTTGAAAGTGGAAACCAGTGCGTAGTCTATTTTTTCGCCCACGGTAAGGGCGGTGTTTGAAGGCAGGGTCCAAGGCGTGGTGGTCCAGGCCAGAAAATCTACCGGGCCTTCTATTTTGGCCAGTGCAGGGTTCGTTTCTTTTTTCGCGCGAAACTGAGCCACAATGGTGGTGTCCTTCACATCCTTGTAGGTGCCGGGCATGTTCAGCTCGTGCGAGCTCAGTCCCGTTCCTGCCTTGGGCGAATAGGGCTGTATGGTGTAGCCTTTGTACAGCAGGCCCTTGTCGTAAATCACTTTTAGCAAGTGCCACACGCTTTCAATGTACTTGTTCTCGTAGGTCACATAAGGGTTTTCCATGTCCACCCAGTAACCCATTTTGCGGGTCAGATCGTTCCAGATGTCGGTGTAGCGCATCACCGCCTTGCGGCAGGCGTCGTTGTATTCGGTGATGGATATTTTCTTCCCGATATCTTCCTTGGTGATGCCCAATTCCTTTTCCACACCGAGCTCTACCGGCAGTCCGTGGGTGTCCCATCCGGCTTTGCGCTCCACGCGGTAGCCTTGCAGGGTTTTGTAGCGGCAAAAAATGTCTTTCAGCGTGCGGCTCATCACATGGTGGATGCCCGGAAGGCCATTGGCGCTGGGCGGACCTTCGTAGAACACGAATGGCTTTTCGGCATCACGACTGCTGATGCTTTTTTCAAAAATTCCCTCCTTTTCCCAATAGCTTAATGCCTCCTCGGCTTGTGCCGGAAGGTCTAAGTTTTTCCACACTTTGAATGGCTTCGCCATAGCCCCATTTTTTTACAAGGCTGCGAATTTACACAATGAAACTCAATAGCCTAAGCCTAAATGGTGGCTATGCATTTTAGCTCAATAGCGATTGGCGTGGGCAGGGAATTAATCTCTACCGTGGTGCGGCAGGGCTGATTGTCTTTGAAATATTCCGCATAGAGGCGGTTGAAGGTGTGGAAGTCGCGCTTCATGTCCACCAGAAAAACGGTGACGTCAACTAAGTTGTCCCATGAGGAGCCGCTTGCTTCCAGGATGGATTTTACGTTTTGAAAAACGGAATGCACCTGCGCTTCGAAGTCGAAAGCTTTGAAATTGCCATTGTGGTCCAGTTCCAGCCCGGGCACTCCGCTATCGTTCTTATCGCTGCCCGCCATCCGTGGCCCCACACCCGACAAAAAAAGTAAATTGCCCACCTTGCGGGCATGAGGATATAGGCCAACCGGCTTGGGCGCATTGCCCGCGTTTATTTTCGATTCTTCCATCTTGGCAGTTTTGCGGCTAAAGTAGGGAATCAGCACTTTTTAATTTGAATCACGATTATGAAGAAATTCTTTCTACTCCTCGCTTTCGGAATGATGTTCAATTCCTTTGCCCAAACCACTGTAACGCTGGACAGCACGGTGCTGCAGGTGCGCGAAGTGATTGGCGGCATCAACATTCCATGGGAAATCATCTGGGGACCGGACGGCTACATCTGGATGACGGAGCGCCACGGCAGAATTAGCCGCGTGAATGTGACCACCGGTGCGCAACAAACGCTTCTGGACATTAGCGCGCAGGTGTACGAGCAGTCGGAGGCTGGCATGCTGGGCATGGCCTTGCACCCCGATTTTGCCAACCAGCCCTATGTGTATGTGGCCTACAACTACTCGTCCGGCGGAACGAAGCTGCGCATAGCCCGCTACACCTACAATGGTACGGCGCTCATTAGCCCTTTTACCCTAATCGACAACATTCCTGCGAACAGTACCCATTCCGGATGCCGCATGATGATTCTGCCCGACACCACCTTGCTCTTTACCATGGGCGACGCCCAAAATCAGTGGGC
>CAZBBV010000073.1:0-7747 GCA_964490025.1 uncultured Cryomorphaceae bacterium
GTCTACTGTTTTGTCGTAGGCGGTAAGCATGCCATCAATTCCGCACACCTTTCGGATAAGCGATACAATGGCCGCTAGTTCGTTTCTAGGCGAACCGTTGCATTGCTCCAAAGCTTCATAAGCTCTCCAAACATTCAATGGAGCGAGCGAAGGCTTCTCTTGTTTGAGTTTTTCCAACACATCCTTTATCATGGTGTGGGTCAGCTCTCTTCTGCGGAATGGCTGGTTGTAAAATATTTGCAGAGCCATCAGCTCTTCTTTGTTTGCCTCTATCCATTGCTTGAACTCACCTATGCGAGCAGTGTTGGCTGCAATATTGTCTTTGTCCCAGCCCACATGTATCACTTCATCCGGGTTCGCCAAATCAATTTTCTGTTCGATCGCCTTGCGAACATTTTCAATGTATTCGTTCAGTTCTCCTGTAAATACTCTGGCTGCTTCATTCTGTAGTTTTTCTGTCTGGGTTATTATTTCAGTTTCGATTTCTACGGGAGCGGCACCTGCCATCTCCGTTCTAACCTTACTTTCAATTTCTTCTAAAACATCAGGATTCAATGCATTCAACAATTCTTTCACTACTTGCGAAACGCTTTTGCCGTTTGCTTTTTCGGCAAATTGCTTTTTCTCTTTTTCGCTAATTTGTTTGTCTAATCGGGTCAGTCTATTGGCTAAGGAAGTGAATAGATCTTCCTCTCTTGCACCGACTGCTATCGCATTTAATAGCTCCTTTAGTGGAACACCCGGCTTTTTCTCCAATGGTCTGCTATCGGTTTTCAAGCTCTTGGTTACACCTATGGCATCCACTATTACATAGTGGTCCTTGGTGTACTTTGCAGTCGGCGTCACTTTTTGCAAGCTATCCAAATCGATAGTCCGTGTGCCTCTTCCTTTCATTTGCTCAAAGTAGTTGATGCTTTTCACATCCCTCATAAAGAGCAGGCATTCCAGTGGTTTTACATCCGTACCCGTTGCTATCATGTCCACCGTTACGGCAATGCGTGGATGATAGGCATTGCGAAACTCAGCCAAGGTGCTTTTAGGATCCTCACTATTGTAGGTAATCTTTTTGCAGAACTTGTTTTCTTCGGCAAATTCTTCTCTTACAATGTCTATAATGTCGTTTGCGTGGCTGTCGGTCTTGGCAAAAATCAAGGTTTTAGGAACTTCAAAAACTCCATTGTTGAAGCGGTCCTTGAAAATGCTTGGCAAATGTTCCTTAAAAGTGCGGATTATCGTCCTGATTTGGTTGGGATTTACCACATCTTTATCCAGTTGCTGCTTTGAGTAGGCTTCATCTTCGTCCTGCAGTTCCATTCGTTTTCTTCGGCTCAGGCGTTCGCGGTGTTCAATGTACTCGCCTTTCCAAAGTGTAGCACCCTTTTGAGTTACTTTGGTATCTATGATAAACACCTCACAGCCTACATTCACACCATCAGCCACCGCCATTTCGTGAGAATATTCACTAACCAAATTTTGGTCAAAATAACCTATGGTTCTTTTGTCGGGAGTGGCGGTTAAACCCACTTCAAAAGCATCATAGTATTCAAGCACTTGTTTCCACAAATTGTATATGCTTCGGTGGCATTCATCAATTACTATGAAATCAAAGAACTCAATAGGCATTTTCGGATCATACTCTATGGGCTGTATTTCCTTTGGTTGCCAAGTTCTTTCATTCGGATTTTCTTCTTCCGCACTTTCTTCGAGCTCAGTTCCCTTTAAAATGGAGTACAGCCTCTGTATTGTACTGATACATACTTGGCTGTCAGTTGCTATGTAGCTCGATTTTAGCCTTTGAACACTATATAATTCGGTGAATTTTCTATTGTCATCATTCGGAAGGAATGACATAAATTCTTGCTCCGCTTGTTCGCCAAGGTTTTTGGTGTCCACCAAAAACAAGACCCGTTTTGCCTTGGCATATTTCAGCAAACGATAAATGGCAGTAATAGCAGTAAAAGTTTTGCCGGAACCTGTTGCCATTTGAATCAAGGCTCTTGGTCGGTTTTCTTTGAATGATGTTTCAAGTTTTGTGATGGCGTTGATTTGACAATCTCTCAAACCATCAATTTGTAAAGCAGGTAAATCCAACAATCTTCTGCGAAGTGATTTGTCTCTTTTTAGCCAATCTCTTAATGTTTCAGGTCTGTGAAAACTGAAAACTTCTCTTGCTCTTGGTTTGGGGTCTGTAAAGTCTGTAAACCTTGTTACTTCGCCTGTGCTGATATACACAAAAGGCAAAGGTTCATTCTTTAGATGTTTCAGTTTGGCCTTGGCATAATCTTCACCTTGTCCTTCGTGAACGGTCATTCTATGACCTTCTTCTTCACGTTTAGCTTCAATTACTCCACAGGGTTTTCCATCAACGAAAAGCACATAGTCCGCAGGACCAACATCTGTTTGGTACTCTCGCAGAGCGATACCTTGTCCTGCAGCTAAATTGATTTTTGACTTATCCTGAATAAGCCAGCCACAGTCAAGCAATTGCTTGTCTATACGATCTCTAGCTATTTGTTCAGGATTCTGGTTTGTCATTAGTTAATTTAGCATTTCAACCTCTTACTCAGTTGCTCTGCTCCTCCCAAATATATACAGTTCGACCATACGGTCATCCCGTCCAACCGAGTCTCAAGAAAGTAAGCGCTGTAAATCGCGGCTTAAAACCGATACCTCACCCCCAGATGCATGCCTATGGCATAGGTGGTTTCCTGGTCCACATCCGGCGTATTCACCAAGGTGCGGATGGTGTAACGGAACACCGGGGTGGTGAAAAACTCTACCTTGTCGTAGGGCATGAAGTTCACCCCCAGCTGTATGACCACCGAATAGTTGGGGCTGGTCACTTGGTCGCTGTAGTCAATGCTTTGGTCCAGGCCGTTGTAGGTATAGTTCAGCAGGTATTTCTGGTAAAAATTCAGCTCCATGCCTATGCCGTATTCCATACCCAGGATGTCGGTAATGTCGCTATGCACCACAAACTTTATCGGAATGTCCAAGGAGCTGAAATCAGCCGTTCCGGTGGCGTTGCCCAGCAGGTTTCCGTTCTGGTCGGTCACGTCTATTTTTGAATAACTAAAGCCTCCCTGCGATTGCTGTGCGCCCACCCGCAGGTCGAGGCTCTTGCTCAGGGCCACAATCACTTCCCCGCCAAAGGAATAGCCAAACTGCCCGCTTGCTCGCTTGCGGGTGTATAGGAAGGTGCCGTCGGTAAAGGCATTGTCGCCCAGCAGCAGGTTGCGCGAGGTGAGCATGGGCGTAAAGTTGGCCGAAACCCCCAGGCGGCTGTGCTTCACCTTGTCGTCCGTGAAATAATACACATCATCCTTTTCTTTCTTTTGCCCAAAGGCACTGGAAAAAGCGACCAAAAAAAGGACAAGACTGGCGGCAATACGGGTAGCTGTTTTCATGGAACCAAAGAAAGTAGATTTTGCGCTTCCTGCAATGTTTGGGAATATTCATCACATGGCTTCAAGGTCGAAATGGTTACTTTTGGCCTCCTTTCACAGCAATGGATAAATAAGAACAACATGAGTACAACAAGCACAGAACAAGGAATATCGCAGGAAATGAAAAAGGTGTTGAGCACCTTGGGGCTTGCGGAACGCAACAACGGAATGAGCACCGGACTGCACAGTTCGGGTGATGGCGCAGAGATTCATTCCTACTCTCCGGTAGATGGTTGCCGCATAGGCAGCGTAACCCAAACCACCGAGGCAGAATACGCCACGGCCATGGAAAGCGCCGAAAAGGCTTTCAAAGAATGGCGCATGGTGCCTGCCCCGCGTCGCGGAGAGGTGGTGCGCCAGTATGGCGACAAGCTGAGAAAATACAAGCACGAGCTGGGCATGCTGGTGAGCTACGAGATGGGCAAGTCGCTGCAGGAAGGACTTGGCGAGGTGCAGGAAATGATCGACATCTGCGATTTTGCCGTTGGCCTTTCGCGCCAGCTGTATGGCCTTACCATGCACAGCGAGCGCCCCGGCCACCGCATGTACGAGCAATACCATCCGCTGGGCATAGTGGGCGTCATTTCAGCCTTCAACTTTCCGGTGGCGGTGTGGAGCTGGAATGCAGCACTGGCCTGGGTGTGCGGAGATGTGGTGGTGTGGAAGCCCTCAGAAAAATCGCCCCTGTGCAGCATAGCCTGTCAGAACATTTTCATGGAAGTGATCCGCGAAAACAACTTGCCGGAAGGCCTTTCGGTGATCATCAACGGCGACTATAAAGTGGGCAAAATGATGACCGCCGATCCCCGCGTGCCACTGGTTTCGGCCACCGGCAGTACCCGCATGGGCAAGCTGGTAGCGCAAGATGTGGCTGCCCGCCTGGGCCGCTCGCTCCTCGAACTGGGCGGAAACAACGCCATCATCATCACGCCGAATGCCGATTTGAACATGACCATCATAGGCGCTGTGTTTGGCGCGGTGGGCACTGCCGGACAGCGTTGCACCAGCACCCGCAGGCTCATCATCCACGAGAGCGTGTACGAAGAAATCAAAAACCGACTGGTGAAAGCCTACGGCCAGCTCAGCATTGGCAATCCGCTGGATGCCACCAACCACGTGGGGCCGCTTATCGATCGGGATGCCGTGAACACCTACCTAAATGCACTGGTAGAAATTGAGAAAGAAGGCGGAAAAATCATTGTTCCGGGGGGCGTGCTGGAAGGCGAAGGCTATGAGAGCGGCTGCTATGTGAAGCCGGCCATTGCCGAAGTGGAGAACCACTATGCCATAGTGCAGCACGAGACTTTCGCGCCTATTTTGTATTTGATCAAATACAGCGGCTCGGTGGAAAATGCCATTGCCTTGCAAAACGGCGTGGTGCAAGGACTTTCCTCGGCCATCATGACCACCAACATGCGCGAGGCAGAGCTTTTCCTTTCACAAGTGGGTTCTGATTGCGGCATTGCCAATGTGAATATTGGCACCAGCGGTGCTGAAATTGGCGGTGCCTTTGGCGGAGAAAAAGAAACCGGCGGCGGTCGTGAGAGTGGATCGGACAGCTGGAAGGTGTACATGCGCCGCCAGACGAACACCATCAACTATTCTACTTCCCTGCCTTTGGCGCAGGGCATTAAGTTCGATTTGTAACACAAGTTGACCCCAACAAAAAACCCGTTGATCGCAAGACCAACGGGTTTTCTTTTTTATTCGAATCTCGAAATTATTTAACGGCTTCGAAGCGGCGCGTTACCTCATCCCAATTTACCACATCCCACCAGGCGTTGATGTAGTCCGGACGGCGGTTTTGGTAGTGCAGGTAGTAGGCATGTTCCCACACATCTAGTCCGAGAATGGGCGAGCCTTTTACATCTGCCACGGGCATTAATGGGTTGTCCTGATTGGGGGTGCTGCTCACGGCCAATTTTCCATCAGCGCCTACCGAAAGCCAAGCCCAGCCTGAGCCAAAACGGGTAGCGGCTGCTTTGTTGAACAATTCACGCATCTGATCGAACGAGCCGAAAGCGGCATCAATGGCTGAGGCCAGGGCTCCTTTTGGTGCGCCACCGCCATTGGGCGACATGATTTCCCAGAAAAGGTTGTGGTTGTAAAAACCGCCACCGTTGTTGCGCACAGCGGCATTGTCGCTGGTGTTTTCGGCCAATATTTGCTCAATGCTTTTGCCTTCCATAGAGGTGCCGGCAATGGCGTTGTTGAGGTTGTTCGTATAAGCGGCGTGGTGTTTTCCGTGGTGTATTTCCATGGTGCGCGCGTCAATGCTGCGCTCCAATGCATTGTAATCGTATGGTAAATCGGGGAGTGTAAATGACATGATTTTGAATATTTAATGGTTGAACAATCGATTGTCTATGAAGGCTAACAAAGCTATTCAATTAAAGTTTAACCCAACAAGAAGCAAAGCCCAAGCGCAGGTTAAGCTTTTAGTGATGCGGGGTCTTTGATATCGAGGCCCAGGGCTTCGTACACATAGTCGAAGGTGGAGAGAATCATAGGCTTGTCGTCCCAAATGGCAATGTCGTGTTCGAAATGCGCGGCGGGTTTTTTGTCGGCAGTCACTATGCTCCAGCCATCCTTCAGTTGCTTCACACGGTGCGTACCCATGTTGATCATGGGCTCCACAGCGAACACCATCCCGTTGCTTAGTTTGGCGCCTTTTCCTTTTCGGCCGTAGTTGGGCACCTGCGGCTCTTCGTGCAATTGCTTACCGAGGCCGTGGCCCACCAAGTCGCGCACCACGCCGTAGCCGTTGCGTTCGGCATGGGTTTGTATGGCAAAGCCAATGTCGCCCACATGGTTGCCGGGCACCATTTGTTCAATGCCTTTGTAGAGACTTTCTTTGGTCACATCCAGCAGTCGTTGCACTTTGGGGTCTATTTCGCCCACGGCAAAGGTGTAGGCGTGGTCGCCGTACCAGCCGTTCAATATAGCGCCGCAGTCCACGGAGATAATATCGCCCTCTTGGAGCGGTGTTCGGTTGGGCATGCCATGCACCACACATTCGTTGAGGCTCATGCACAGGGTGTAGGGGTAGTCGTATTGCCCTTTGAAAGCGGGAATGGCGCCGTGGTCGCGAATCATTTCTTCGGCCATTTGGTCCAGCTCTAGCGTGGTCACACCGGGCTTGATGCGTTTGGCAATTTCGCCGAGCGTGCGCGACACAATCAATGCGCTTTGGCGCATCATCTCAATTTCTTCCCTGGTCTTTATCGGAATCATTCTTTCCTTAAATTGAGGCGCAAAGATATACTTTACGCTTTCTTATGTCAGGCTACGCTCCCATCAACGAATTGCTCACCGTTACGGCCTCTGCCGGGTCAGGAAAAACCTACCGCATAGCCAAGGAGTTCATTAAATGGTGCCTGAGCGAAGCACCCGAACTTAGGGTGTATCGCAATATTTTGGCGGTAACCTTTACCAACAAGGCCACGGCCGAGATGAAAGAGCGCATTTTACGGGCGCTTAAAGGAATCGCCACCGGGCATTTTGAGGGAGACACCGATAGCAAGATGGCAGAGGAAATCAGAGCAGATTTGGCGCTATCGCCGGAAGAATTTAAGGCCAGAGCACGGGCGGTTTTATTCAAAATACTACACGACTATTCCAACCTTTCCATCACTACTATCGACAGCTTTTCCTACCGGCTGGTGTCCACTTTTTCACACGATCTCGATCTGCCGGCCAATTTCGAAGTGGAGCTCAACTTCAACAATGTGCTCACCACCGGGGTCGATTTGCTGATAGAAAAAGCGGGGATTGAAGGCGAAGAGGAGCTGACCCAGGTGCTGCTCAACTTCGTTGCCTTTCAGCTCGACGAGGAAGACAAGGGGCTTAAGGTAAAAGGCAGGATTACCGAAGCAGGAAAGGCGCTGGAGTACATGAACAGGGACGAAGGCGTGATTATTCAGGAAGGCGCTACGCTGGAGCAGTTGCTGGCAAAGCACACAGAACTTCAAAAAGAGTTAACGGTATATAAAACCCGAATAAGAAAGAAAGCAAACGAATTGGCCGCTTTCGTAAAGCAGGCGAACATTGACCCGTCGAGGTCGCAGTACAAGATTTTGGTCAATTTGATGGATTTGGGCGGCATGACCCAATTGCAGGACTTTGTAAAAACCATGAGCAAAACGGTAATGAATGTGCTGGAGGGCGCTTCCTTTTATTTCAAAAAAGACGTGAAGGAGCTTGGCCCCATGTACGATCCATGGGAAAATGAGCTTAGACAGTTTTTAAGCGATTTTAACGAAATGCTGGGGGAGTATTACAGCAGGCAAGGGCTCACGGAC
>CAZBBV010000074.1:0-7725 GCA_964490025.1 uncultured Cryomorphaceae bacterium
GCCTTACGCCTTACTTCAGCACCTCGCTCATTCTTTGGTTGGAAAATGGCGGTGTATATGCCGTTCCTAACCTACGCGGTGGTGGCGAGTATGGTAAAAAATGGCACGAAGCGGGCACCAAAATGCAAAAGCAAAACGTGTTTGACGACTTCATTGCCGCTGCCGAATACCTGATTGCACAGAAATACACCAACACCAAGAAGCTGGGCATTAGCGGAGGTTCCAACGGCGGCCTATTGGTAGGCGCTGTGATGACCCAACGTCCGGACCTAATGGCGGTGGCATTGCCTGCCGTGGGCGTAATGGACATGCTGCGCTACAACAAGTTTACCGCCGGCGCAGGCTGGGCCTTCGACTACGGCACCGCCGAAGACAGCGAAGAGATGTTCAAATACCTTTTGGGCTACTCGCCTGTGCACAATACCAAGAGCGGTACTTGCTATCCCGCTACCATGGTAACCACCGCCGACCACGACGACCGTGTGGTGCCTGCGCACAGCTTTAAGTATGCCGCCGCCCTTCAGCGCGACCAGGCTTGTGCCAATCCCACCATCATCCGCATCAATGTGAATGCGGGCCACGGAGCAGGCATGCCCACCAGCATGATCATTGAAGAGCAGGTGGACAAATGGGCCTTTAGCTTCTGGAACATGGGCATCAAGGAGCTGCCACAGGCGAAATAAAAAGAAGCGGGCTTTGTCCCGCTTTTTTAGATTGTCTTAACAGCAAAAGGCGCCATTCGGGATGCTTTTCGCGTTCCGAAGACTTGAATTTATTTTCCGAGCCTTTTATTTTTGGGCCGCTTTTTTTGGAAAAAATCATCTAACACATACCCATGGAACAGACTGCGATAGACATCAGAGCATTGAATGAAAAGATAGAACAGGAGAGTGCCTTTCTCAATTTGATTCAGACCGAGCTGGAAAAAACCATTGTGGGGCAAAAGACCATGGTGGAGCGCCTGCTCATAGCTCTATTGGGCAATGGCCACATACTGCTGGAAGGCGTGCCCGGACTGGCCAAAACACTGGCCATAAACTCATTGGCCAAATCCATTGACGCCAGCTTCAGCCGCGTTCAGTTCACACCCGACCTGCTGCCTTCGGACGTGGTAGGCACCGTGATCTACAACACCCAAAAGGGAACTTTTGATGTGAAGAAAGGGCCCATCTTCGCCAACTTTGTGCTGGCCGACGAGATAAACCGTGCCCCGGCCAAGGTTCAGAGCGCCCTGCTCGAATCCATGCAAGAGCGCCAGGTGACCATAGGCGAAACCACTTATCCATTGCCCAAGCCTTTTCTGGTGATGGCCACCCAAAACCCCATTGAGCAAGAAGGCACCTACCCGCTTCCAGAAGCGCAGATGGACCGTTTCATGCTGAAAACCGTGGTGAAATACCCCAAACTGGAAGAGGAGCGCAGCATTATGCGGCAGAATTTAAGTCTTGAAAAATCGGACATCAAAGCCGTGGTAAGCCTTGGCCAGATAGAACGCGCCAAGCAAGTGGTGACAGAGATTTATATGGACGAAAAAATAGAGCGCTATATCCTCGACATCATTTTCGCTACCCGCACCCCTGGCGATTACCAGCTGGGCGACATAGCCCCTTACATACAGTATGGCGCCTCGCCACGTGGAAGCATCAATCTGGCCACCGCAGCACGCATACATGCCTTTATCCGCCACCGCGGCTATGTGATTCCCGAGGATGTGCGCGCCGTGTGCGAAGATGTGCTGCGCCACCGCATTGGCATCACCTACGAAGCCGAGGCCGAAAACATCAGCTCAGAAAACATCATTTCAGAGATCATCAGCAAGGTGGAAGTGCCTTAATCGCGTAGCGAAAAGATGGAAAAGGTGCAGGAAGCAAAAGAGATTCTCAAAAAGGTAAGGCGGCTGGAAATAAAGACCCGCAGGCTGAGCAACCACATTTTCGCCGGCGAATACCACAGCCATTTCAAAGGGCGCGGTATGGCCTTCAGCGAGGTGCGCAAATACCAGTATGGCGACGAGGTGCGCAGCATCCATTGGAATGTGACGGCCAAGCTCAACGAAGCGCATGTGAAGGTGTTTGAAGAAGAACGCGAGCTCACCGTAATGCTCATGGTAGATGTGAGCGCCAGCGGACTTTTCGGCTCCAATGCCGCCTTTAAGCGCGAAATGATGACCGAGATTTCGGCGGTGCTGGCCTTTAGCGCGGTGCAAAACAACGACAAGGTGGGCCTCATGCTTTTCTCCGACCAAATAGAGCTTTATGTGCCACCGCGAAAAGGCCGTCGGCACATCCTGCGCATCATCCGCGAGCTGATTGAGTACGAACCCAAAAGCCTGAAAACGGATATTGGTATGGCGCTGCGCCACCTCAACAATGTGCTGAAGCGCAAAAGCATTGTCTTCGTGCTGTCCGATTTTCAGGATAAAAACTATGGCGACGCCCTGAGCATTGCCGCCCGAAAGCACGACATTACCGGCATTCGCCTTTTCGACCAGGCCGAAACGGCCATCCCCAACCTGGGCCTAGTGCCTATGAAAGACGGGGAAAGTGGGCAGACGCTTTTGGTGAACACTTCTTCCAAATCCGTGCGGATGAGGCTGCAAAAAGATTTCCGCGACTTTGCCGACTATTTCGAAGACAAATTCCTGAAAAGCGGTGCCGGAAAGGTGAGCTGCCGCACCGACCAATCGTATGTGAACAAACTAATGGCCTATTTCAAACCGAGATGAAGCAATTCGTTTGGACCATATCGCTCATTTGCCTAGTGCTTTTTACCAATGGCCAAAGTGTGGAATATTCCGCCACTTCTGACACGAACCGCATCCGCATTGGCGAGCAGTTCCGCTATTCGGTGCGCATTCAGGCAGACGAACATCAGGAGGTGGTTTGGCAAAACGAAGTGGACACCATGGGCCGCTTTGAAATTATAGACGGACCGGCAATAGACTCCACGATCAACAATGGAAGCAAAGAATACCGCCTCAACTATACCCTCACCGCTTGGGACACGGGCTATTTCATTCTCTTTCCCTTGCCCATTTTGGTAGATGGCGACACGGTGCATGCCGAGCCTGTGTTTATGGATGTGGTGTTTGTGGATGCCATCCCTGAAGAGCCACACGACATCAAGGAGCGCTGGGACGAGCCTTGGCGCTGGTGGGAAATAGCAGGTATTGTGGGCATTTTATTGCTGTTGGCCGCTGTGGTTTACCTCATCATTCGTCGCCTGAGAAATAGAAAACCTGCGGAAGCACCGGCCAAAGTGCACATACCCACCATTGACCCGCTGGAATGGGTACGCAACGAAATTGCCGCTCTGCGCAGCGAAAAACTGTACCTCTACGGATTGGACAAGCAGTTCTTCACCCGCTTGGCCAACATCCCCCGCACCTACGCCGAAATGACCATGGACATTGCCGCCCTTGAAATGCCGAGTGCAGAGTTTTTGTCGCTACTAAAAACCAAAACGGAGGTGAGCGCCTCCGAGCTTCAATCGTTGAAAAACATTCTTTCCATGGCCGATATGGCCAAGTTTGCCAAAGGAAAATTCGACGCAGAAAGTTGTGAAGATGCACTGAACAAGCTGGAGGCCATCATTGGCCAATGGCACAGCAAGCAAGCACCAAAACAGGAAACGTGAGATGATACCGAGCTTTGAAAATCCTGAGTATTTGTGGGGGCTGCTGCTCGTCCCGCTACTGCTGCTGCGCTACATTTTCCGCGGCAGAAAGGAGGGTGCAGCCTTGTCCTTTCCCATTTCTGGAACCACTTCTGTAAAAGACATGGTGAGCCGAACTGCCTTTTTCCCCTTCGCTTTGCGCATGCTGGCCATATCCTGCCTGGTGGTAGCCATTGCCCGTCCGCGAAACACCGAAAGCGGCGTGCATACCCGCAGCGCCGTGGGTATCGACATTGTACTGGCCATTGACCTGAGCGGCAGCATGGAGGCCATGGACTTCAAACCCAACCGACTGGAAGCCGCCAAAGAAGTGGCCATGCAGTTTGTGCAAGACCGTCCCGGCGACCGTTTTGGCGTGGTGGCCTATGCCGGCGAGAGTTTTACGCAATGCCCCCTCACCACCGACCAGCGCATAGTGCTCAGCGCCCTGAAAGACCTCAAGTTTGGCATGCTGCAAGACGGCACCGCCATAGGAATGGGCTTGGCCACCGCAGTGAGTAGGCTGAAAGACAGTGAGGCGAAGAGCAAAGTGATTATCCTCATGTCGGATGGGGTGAACAACGCCGGGGAAATTGACCCGACCACCGCCGCAGAAATTGCCGCGCAGTACAACATACGCACCTACACCATTGGTGTGGGCACTCAAGGCATGGCGCCCTTCCCTATGCGCTATCCCAACGGCATGAAGCAAATCATGCAGGTGCCGGTGGAAATTGACGAGGAAATGTTGAGCAATATCGCCGCCATGACCAATGCGCAATACTTCCGCGCCACCAACAACGAGAAGCTAAAAGCCATCTACGACGAGATTGATAAAATGGAAAAAACCAAAGTGCAGGAAATCAATTATTACCGCTACGAAGAGCTGTTTCGCCCATGGGTGTTGGCGGCTATGATGTTGCTGGCTTTAGAATTTCTATTGAGAAAAACCTTGTATAAATCTGCTGTTTAGAAAGGCATGTACACACTGGAAAAAGACATCTACTTCTGGTTGCTGGCCGCACTTCCTGCGCTGGTGCTCATCTATGTGCTGTGGGCAGCCTGGCGGCGCAGGGCGCGAAAGCGCTTCGCACTCAGTGAAAATTTCGAGCGCCTGAGTGCCGACCGCTCGGACAGCAAACCCTTTTTCCACCTGGTGCTGCTGCTGTTGGCTTTAAGTGCCTTGATTGTCGCTTTGGTAAATCCACGTGTGGGAAGCCAACTGGAAGAAGTAAAGCGCGAAGGAATCGACATTGTGTTTGCGCTGGATGTGTCGAAAAGTATGTTGGTGGAAGATGTGTCGCCCGACCGCCTGGAGCGCGCCCGTCAGTTCATCAGCCGCACCATTGACCAACTGGCCGCCGACCGCATTGGCATTGTCATCTACGCCGGACAGGCCTATCCGCAGCTGCCCATTACCACCGACTATGCCGCAGCCCGCATGTTTCTGCGCACTGTGGATACCGACATAGTGCCCACACAAGGCACGGCCATCAAAGAGGCGCTGGAGCTGGCCGCTTCCTACTTCGATATGGAGGCAGGAACCAACAAGATGATTGTGGTGCTTAGCGACGGCGAAGACCACGGCGACGGTGCCACCGATATGGCCGCCGAGCTGGCCAAACAAGGCATTGTGGTGCATTGCCTGGGCTTCGGAAACGACAAAGGTGGGCCCATTCCCGTGAAACAAGGTTCGCGTACCGTTGACTACAAAAAAGACCAAAATGGTGAGGTGGTGGTGAGCCGCCTGAACGAAAAGCAATTGCTGGAAATAGCCCAAATGGGCAATGGCAGCTACCTGCGCATGAACGACACTCGCCAAAGTGTGGAATGGCTGGTAGACAACATCAACGAATTGGAAAAAACCACCTTCGACACACAGGTGTTTTCGGAATACAAAGACCAGTTCCAGTGGTTTATAGGAATTGCCCTATTCTTGCTCCTTTGGGACAGCTTGTTGGGATACAGAAAATCGAGCTGGTTGAAAAAACTCGGATTGTACAAATGAGAACTGCACTACACATCTGCCTGCTGTTGCTCGCCCTACAGGCATGGGGGCAAAGCGACCGTTACACCATTCGATCGGGCAATTCGCTGTACGACAAAGGCGAGTACGCCTCGGCAGAAGAGAAATATAACGAAGTGGCCCTCTCCCATCCGCAGAACTACAAAGCCTGGTTCAACCGCGGGAATGCGCAGTATCGTCAAGACTATTTTGACGAGGCGCTTACCTCTTTCGAGCGCAGCCTGCGCGAAACCGAAAACCCACTGGAGCAAAGCGCCGCCTACCACAACATAGGCAACATTCACTTAAAGAAAGAAGAGTGGAAAAAAGCCGTAGATGCCTATAAAAATGCCTTGCGTAAAAATCCGAATGACGAGCAAACACGAGAGAATCTGGCTTATGCCATGAACAAGCTGCAAGAAGGCGAAGGCGAGGGAGGCGAAGACGGCGAGAATGAAGAAAACCAGGATCAGGAAGGAGACCAAAACAAAGACGGGGACCAACAGAACGACGAAAACCAGGAAGGCGATAGCGAGCAACAAAAAGGCGACCAAGGCGAAGAACAACAAAACGCCCAAAAGCCCGGCGAGGCGGTGGAGGGCAGCATGACCCGCGAAGAAGCGGAACGCCTGCTGGAGGCCATCATGCAGCAAGAACAAAAGGTGCAGGACAAACTGAAGCAAGAAAAGCTGAAAGGCAAGAAATACAAACAAGACAAAGACTGGTGAAAACGCTGGCCCTCATAGCATGCTTTCTAACGCTGCCCCTTTTGGGCCGGGCGCAGGCGCGCTTTTCTGCTTCGGTGGACAAAAACACGGTGGCCGAAGGCGAGCAAATAAAGCTCACGATAGAAGCCAATGCGCAGTGGGAGAAGCTTTCGCCACCCGACATAGGCGGCTTTCGGGTACTAAGCGGACCAAACCAAAGCTCGCAAACCTCCTTCATCAATGGTCAGATGACGCAGTCGTTCAGCTACACCTACGTCATTACCCCGGCCAAGGGGCAAGGCACCTTTACCATTGGTCCGGCCTCGGCCATCATTCAAGGCAAAACGTACCAGTCGGAGCCCATTACCATAAAAGTGGTGCCCGAATCGCAGCGCCCGAGGGATCCGAACGACCCGGTGACGATTGCCAAAAACAACACCTTCATCCGCCTGAAGATCAACAAAAAGGAGCTCTACGTAGGCGAGCCCATCATTGCCACCTACGAGCTCTACTTCCATTACAGCATTAGCAACTATCAGGTAGATCCGCCGGAGTTCACAGGTTTTTACATGAAAGACCTGAGTCCGAATAAGAATTTTGCACAACGACAGGAAACCGTGGGCGGCATGCGCTACACGGTGGTGCCGCTGCAAGAATTGCTACTCATTCCTCAAAAATCAGGTGCCCTGGAAATTCCCGCCTATGGTATGGACCTCACCGTGGGTGTGCCCAGCAATCAGCGCGACTTTTTTGGAAGGCAATTGTTGGCCAATGCACAGATCTCTTTGAAAAGCGAAAAGATGACCATTCAGGTGAAGGCCCTGCCCGAACAAGGGAAACCTGCTGGATTTTCAGGCGCTGTGGGAACATTTACCATGAAGGCCGAACCGAACAAAAAAGAACTCAATGCCGACGAGTCGGTGAGCTATGTGGTGCAAATAGACGGAGAGGGAAACCTAGGCCTCTTCTCGCTTCCCGATCCGGAAATTCCTACCAGCCTGGAGAAATACGACCCCAAGTATTCTGAAAACATCAGCTATGGAAGTCGAGGTATGAAAGGCTTCCGCAAAAACGAGTACCTCATCATTCCACGCTATGGCGGCGAATACAAGATTCCGGCGCTCAGTTTCTCCTACTTTGACCCTTCAGCGGAGAAATATGTGACCCTCAACTCCGGCGATCAGATCATTCAAGTGAGCGGTGACGCGCAAGCCTCGCCCAATCGGCCCGGTCCTCGCGGCAACGAGGCGGTGACCTACCTCGATCAGGACATTCTGGACATAATGCACGGTGCGCAAAAATGGACGCCTACTGCGCCTACACCCTCCCTGCGCGCCATGGCCCTCAAGCTTTGGCTGG
>CAZBBV010000075.1:0-7699 GCA_964490025.1 uncultured Cryomorphaceae bacterium
ACTACCTTATGATTCCCTCCCAAACCAGAATGTGTTACTACTACATCAGCAGTAATTTCGGAGGGTGCGAGCAAATAGTAAATATATGTTTCAGCATTATTTGATGTGTTCGAACCAAGTAGAGTCATGGTTGTGCTGTTGAAAGTAACTCCGGAAACTGTTCTATCTCTGGAAGATACAGCCACTACTAGTAGCCTATTACTACCTATGGGAACTGTGTAACTCTGAGTAGTTGTAGTGCCAGATGTTCCTATAATAGAAACGGGGGTATTAACTACTATTTGCGCATTTGTGTCTACTATAAAGCCCATCAAAGCCAATACAAGCGCAGCGCGTTTAATAAAGCCCGTAGTTTTCAAACTTGTAAAAATCAATTTCATACCCTGCTCGCTTAATTATTTATACTCGTCGGTGCTACCGGCTCGGGGTTGTCTATTTCTATGGTCACATTGGCAATGGCGGTGCAACCCACATTGTCGGTCACGGTCACGCTATAGTTTCCGGGTTCCAGCCCGGTTATGTTTTGGTTGGTGCTGTTGTAGCCATTCGGGCCGGTCCATGCGTAGGTATATCCGGCCACGCCGCCGCTCACGTTTAGGCTTATCTCGCCGTCGTTGTCGCCCAGGCAGGTCACATTGGTTCGTGTGCCCACCACCACCAGCGGGCTATTTTGGTTTATCACGCGGTTTACCAACACAAAGCATCCGCTGGCGTCGGTTACGGTTAGTCCGTATCCGCCGGCGGCCAGTCCGCTCAGGTCTTCAGTGGTGGCGCCGTTGGTCCATACATAAGTGTAAGGCGTGGTGCCGCCGGTTACCGTTACATCTATAGCGCCGGTGCTAAAGCCATAGCAGGCCACATCTGTTTTGGTGGAGCTGGCGCTCAAGGCAGCTGCGGGTTGCGTAATGCTAATGCCGCTGGCTATGCCGGTGCATCCGTTGCCGTCGGTCACGGTCACAGCGTAGCTGCCGGGGCCTAGGTTGGTGCGGGTAGGGTTGCTGGAGCCGTTGTTCCAGAGGTAGGTGTAGTTTCCGTCGCCGCCGGTCACATTCAGGCTTATTTGGCCGTTGCTAAAGCCAAAGCAGGTTACATTGGTTGCCACGGGTGTGGGCACTATTTCGTCCGGTTGGGTGAGGATAAAATCTTCAGTAACCGTGCAGCCCCTGCTGTCGGTAATGGTTATGGAGTAGTTTCCGGCGGTCAGTGTGCTGCGGTCTTTAATGGTGGGTCCGTCGCTCCATAGATAAGTGTAGCCGGGTGTTCCGCCGCTCACGGTTATGTCAATGCTGCCGTTGGTTCCGCCAAAGCAGTCGGGCGAGCTGTAGCTCGGTACTACAACGATTTCAGGGTTGGCCACCAGGGTCACTTGGAACACTTTGGAGCATCCCAGGCCATTGTTGCTGGTCACTGTCACAGTGTAGTCGCCGCCTTGCAGCCCGGAGATGGTCACGCCACTGCCATTGCCGCTACCGCCTTGTGTGCGTTCCCAGTCCCACACATAAGGTCCGTCGCCTTGGGTAATGCTCATGGTAATGGAGCCGGAAGTAGGATCTCCGAAGCAAGGGTTTACCAAAGCCGTTTGAACCAGAAGTTCGCATTGCACCACAAAGCCCGTAGAGCTTTTATACTGCTTGCCACAGCCATCTACCAGTGTAATGGTGATTACACAGTTCGTATTCGCGCTCACTGCCGGTGCGGTAAAGGTGTTGTACACCGAGTCGAGTGCGTTGTTTACTACGTTCGAGCCAAACGAGCCACCACAGCTCGATTCCCAGGTGATGCTCACAAAATCTTCGATTTCACGACCTTGGGTGATGAAATACACATCATTCACAGTTCCACCGTATATGGCACTAAGGTCAATGGTTACTTCCGGATCGGGGTCTTTTTGCTTGGCGGCGATAAAGGAGAAATTGAAGAAGGCGCGCTGTGCGGCAATGTTGGCGGGAGCAGTGGCTTTGTTGTGCGAGTGCCCGGCTTCGTACATCACGCGTCCGCGAGTGGTGTCGCCAAAGCCATAGCCATAGGCAATGACGGCTGCGCGGTATTTTGGATCGGCAGCAAGCGTCGCCTGAGGGTGATCGGGGTCGTACACACCTACAACCGTTGAAGGTCTCCAACCTCCGCCGGCGGTTTGCACGGGGATGTAAATTTGTTCAGATCCATTTAGCACAGCCGCATCAATGGTCCCCATAAACTGATTGATGGGGTCAGCATGATCTATATAAGTATAAGGCGGGGTGCCGTTGCTATGACTTTGCCAGTGTATCAGGGTATTGTTAGGATTTGAATATGGGCCTCCGCCGGCGGCATTTTGGTATTTATTCGATAGGAAGTTGGCTTGTTCAGTAAAATCTACCGGATCGCCATCTGCTGTGGTATTGTCAAACATCAGCTCCAGTGCGCTGCCGGAGTGGCAAGCAGTCCAGATGCTTCCTTTGTAGTCGCGGTTCCAATCCACCAGGTTTCGGTGCACAGCCCAGGTAGGGTCGGCGTGGGGCATCACAAATATATCGTCACAATTGTTTAGGGCGGCAGGCAATTTCCAACCAGATTGAGCTGCTCCGCCATGTGCCGAAGCTGGTATGCCGGCATTCACAAAATAACCCGCGGCTATTGACCCGTTTTGGTAGTCTAAAGTCCAGTTAGGGGCCGAGCTTACTACCAGTGTTTTGAAAACAGGTACTTCCACAGGGGTGGTAAGGGTGCGGCCTACCACGCCTTGTCCTTGCCAATAGGTAATGCGGGCATTAACAGCTGTGGTGCGGTAAATGGCCGGGATAATAAATGGCCCACCGCGGTAATCAAAACCGCCATGGCTGAAGTCAATGCCGTCTTTCACCTTGGCGGGGTCAATCACCCACTTGATAGGAACGCCGTAGTTGGTAATCAAGTCGTAGATCATACCATAAGGCTTTAGGCCATTGGCTATGGTTTGTGGCAGTACGCCCATATCAACCACAAAGGAGCCGGCGTCAACAGTCTCTATTTGTCCGAAGGCTTTTGGCGAAAAAGCCATTGTACACAGCAGCATGCCTACTGCCAATGTGAAACGACTAAGTGGGTATCTTGTGTTTTTCATAAGGTGTTATGAATTTCCGTTTGGATGTTCTGTGAAAAGGAAGAATGCGCAAGCGCTACCGGCAAAGCCATGTTGAGCACAAGGGCAATAGAAAAAACAAAAGCGCCCGGATGCACTTTGCGTCCGTTTTTTATGGATTCGGCACGGCGGCCGTTCAAGAAAGGGGAAGTCATAGCATCCATCATGCGGTCTAGCACGGAGCTGTTTAGTGCCGCTTCCGGATGTCCGGATTCGTTTCGCTTGATGGATAGGGTTTTGGTTGATGATGACATTAAGTTTGAGCGCGTTCTTTTCGATAAGGCGCACGTGTGATGAAAAGCGTGCCATGCGTGCCACCTTATATTTTGCGAGCGGTAAGCAGCTGGATATCAATAAGTAGAAGATTTTAAACGGACTTCGACTTTTTAGAAAATCGTTTCAATTCTAGACAGTATTTCTCAAAATGAGAATTGCGTGACTGCCGGAGTTGGCCGTCCAATGATTTGTTCAAACTGGCTCATTTAATGTGATTTTCATACAGCAGGTGATACACGTCACACAGAGATTTGTTTGAAATAAATTTTTTTTCTCATTTTGAGAAGACTATATTTGTCGTCACCTAAAAACAGTTGCGCCTAATGAAGAACATGAAGATTTTTGTAATTGAAGACGACGAGTTTTACGGCAAAGTCTTACGCCACCACATATCCCTCAACCCCGACTGCGAAGTAGCACTCTTTACCACCGGTACCGAAGCGCTAAAAGCCCTGCACCAGCAACCGGACCTCATTACTCTCGATTTTTCACTGCCCGACTTGTCGGGATTTGAAGTTTTGCGCCGCATAAAAAGCGAATTGCCGGACGTTCCGGTAGTCATTATTTCCGGGCAGGAGCATGTGGAAACCGCTATGTCCTTGCTACGCGAAGGTGCGCACGACTACCTCACCAAAAACGAGCATACCAAAGACATGCTTTGGAATATCATGCGCAACCTGAATGAGAAGTTGCAGCTGCAGAGCGAATTGACCAACCTAAAAGCGCAGGTAAAAACGAAATATAAAATCGGCAATCTAATACTGGGCGACAGCCCGGTGATGCAATCGGTTTTCAGGCTCATTGAAAAAGCCGCACAAACCAACATCACGGTATCACTAACCGGCGAAACAGGAACGGGAAAAGAGCTTGCCGCCAAGTCCATCCATTTCAACTCGCCACGCCACGGCAAGGCCTTCGTGGCGGTGAATCTGGCCGCTATACCCGAAACCCTAATCGAAAGTGAATTGTTTGGCCACGAAAAAGGGGCTTTCACGGATGCGCAGTCGCGGCGCATAGGGAAGTTTGAAGAAGCCAACGGCGGCACGCTATTTTTAGACGAAATAGGGGAGATGCCCTTGCACTTGCAATCGAAATTGCTGCGCGTGCTGCAGGAACGTGAAATCACCCGCATTGGCGGCAATCAAGAAATAAAAATTGATGTGCGCTTGGTGGTGGCCACCCACCGCAACCTGGCTGAAATGGTGAAGGAAGGCAAGTTTCGCGAAGACTTGTATTATCGCCTTCTGGGCATGCCAATCGAAATGCCGCCACTACGTGACAGAAGCAACGACATCATCATTTTGGCCAAGCATTTTCTAGGCGAATTTGCTAAAGAGAACAAAATGGGCCCTCTACACATCACCACGGAGGCCGCAGAGAAGATTCTTTCCTATCCCTTTCCGGGCAATGTGCGCGAGCTGAAAGCCGCTATGGACCTGGCCGCAGTGTTGTGCAACGGCACTGATGTTACCGCCGGCGATATTAGTTTCAACAATTCTAACAGAATGGCGAATCTTTTCAATGAACAAAAATCTTTACGAGAGTTTCAGGTGAGCATCATTGAGCACTATTTGCGCAAGTACAATGGCGACATTGATCGGGTGGCGGAAATGCTCAAGGTGGGCAAGAGCACCATCTACCGCATGATTCAAAACAAAGAGGTGCAGATAATTTGAAGCCGTTATGAAATTCGATTTGAGCATGTTGCGCAGCATGTCGGGCAATGATGAGATCTTCGTGATGGAGATGGTGCAAGTATTTGTGCGCCAGTATGAAGAAACTGAAGTGGAAATGAAAAACGCCTGCTTCAACGGCAATTGGACCGAAGTGGGGCGCTTGGCGCATAGGCTAAAAGCATCCATTGACACCATGTCCATAGGCAGCCTAAAGCAGCTCATCCGCGATATTGAGCAGGGAGGAAAGGACGGTAAAGATGTGGGACAGCAATGCGGCCGACTATTCCGTGAAATGGATGAGGTGATCATGGAGATGAAGGTACTTTTGGGCTGATCTTCCTTTCTCATATTGAGAAAAAATTTCTCATTTTGATCTACCAAATGAGAATGATTTAAATCATAAAAACAATCAAATCAGGCACATAGAAGAATGGCACGGCTTGGCTTGGAACTTGCTTTAAGACAGCAAAGCAACGTTCGTTCTTATAATACTAGTTGTTTTTAGGTGGGGAAAAGTCCTGAATAGAAAAGTAATTTTCTTTCGGGGCTTTTCTTATTTCAGGCCTTTCCTAATCAGGCTGATTTATTAAACGACTGATCGTGTCGTTGGCGCACCACCTGTGCAAATGGAAGTTTGTCGAGCTTGGAGTCGATCCAAGAAATAAAATCGAAATACTCTAAGCTGGGGCGCTCCAGTGGCTCTTGCGAAAGCTCAATAAGCTCGGCGCGCAGCTCGCGCAACATGTTGTGGCTCAGCTCAGGTGAGTTCTGCACCTTCTTGAAGAATTTGATCAACGCATTTTCGCTTTTGTACACACGGTTGCGCTTGCGCAGATAGCGGTAGGTGCTCTCGGCCTGATAGGCCACCAGCTCGTAGTGCCCCAATTCGAAATGGATCACAATGCCCAACAGTTTCGAAAAGCTAAACAGGTCTTCGTTTTCATCAATCTTCGATTCGTTGATGATGCGGTTGATGTATTTCAAACTGTCAGAATATTGCTCGAGGCCAAAGAAGGTAATGGCAATGTTGAAGAAGAAATCGGCCTTGCGCAAGGGCGACAATTTGCCCGAAAAGCGCTCCAATCCTTCGTTGATGTCCGGCAGCATTTCCAACGCTTCGTTGTACTCTCCTTTTTGCACATGAATGGTGAGCTCCAGGCTCTTCATGCTGTTGAAAATGCGCATCTCCAAATCGCGGTTATCGGACATATCCAGACCGGCGGTGAATTTTTTTAGTTTTTTGAAATAACCACGCACATCTTGGTGGTGTTCCAACTGGTTTCCTATGTAGATAACATTGGCCAGTATGGAGAAGTAGGTGTTTGGCTCTTCTTTGAATAATATATAATTGTCCTCTATTATTTTAAGGTTTCTGATCATGTGGCGATACGATTTTTCGTAGTCGCCAATGCTAAAATAATGGGCGCTAAAAATGTGGTGATAGAGGTATTTGGCCTCCACCGAAATGGCCATGTCCTCGCTTTGCAACAAGGGGTGCTTCAGGATTTTGTTGAAGCGTTCTTTTTCCTCCAGGCTGCGCGCCTTTCCACCCTTATACAGCGGCAGGAAGAAGCGGCTCTTCAGGTTCCAAAGGGTGTAGTAGTTCTGAATCAGGTCAATGGTTTTCAGGTCCTGCCGAAGTATTTCTTTTATCGTTTCGTCGTCCTGACCAGAGTAGTTGTCCTTTTCCACAATGCGTTTTTCCCAAAGGGTAATTTCCAGCATGGTGGTGTGCTTGTTGTGGTCTTCAGCCAGTTTCTTGGCTTTTTTCAGGATGCGGTCGCACTGGCGGTAAAGCGTTTTTTTGAAAAGAATCTCAGCTATGTGGAGCATCTTTTTCAACTCGGCATCCACCGAGCTCGACGAGTGGTAGGAGTGCAGGCTTTTCAGAATCATGTCGTAAAGCCGCGACTTCGAAACAGCGAAGCGTTTCATAAAAGTTTCGTGGGCGTGGTCGCGAATAAGCGCTTCTTCGTCGTACACCTCCAACGCGTCTATGATATCATACAGCTTGATATAGGTATTGTCCTCCTCTTCCAGAATATGGCGGGTGGCAAACACCTTGAAGTAGCGCTTCTCGTGTCGCGTCAGGCTCTTGATGAGGGTGAAAATATGATCGTTCGAAATCTTAGACATGTGATTTATTCCGTCGTTTTATTTTCAAATATAGCGCTTGTACCTGCACAAATGTTCAAGTAATGGAGAATGATTCCCGTGGGTGTAAATTTCAGAACTGTGATTTATGGCGCTTTGAAAATGGCGAGAAAGCCCGTTAAAACTGTGATTTATTTTCGCAGCAATGGGCTAAAATTGGATTTCAGAACTGTGATTATAAAAAAAAGTCGCCGAGAATTATTCCAATTCGGCAATCATGCAGCGGATGCTTCCACCGCCTATGCGCTCTATTTCGGAAACATTGATGAGCAATGGCGTGCTTAAAGAATGGATCTTTTCTTTCTGGTTGTCGTGCAACGAATTCCATCCGGTGGTGGACATTACCAATAGTTTCTCGCCTTGGCCATTGCTCAACTCCATACAGTTTCCGGCAAAGGCATTCATCTGCTCACGCGAAATTTCTATCAGCTCCTTCCCGCATTCCTCTAAGCTTGTTCTCAGCATTTCGCGCTCTTCCGACGCCACGCATTCC
>CAZBBV010000076.1:0-7693 GCA_964490025.1 uncultured Cryomorphaceae bacterium
GAAAACAATCGCCACGAGGGTGAACAGCAGCCACACCACCATTCGAAACTCGGCGCCACTAAAAGGCTTTAGGTCAGAAAGGCCATGGGCACTACCTACAGTAAAAGGGTTGAAAGCAGCACCCGCAAAGCCCACTGCGGCGCCCACAAAAGGAATGGCTACGCCGGTTAGTGTGTCATAGCCCAGGTCGCGGGCCAGAGGAATGGTGATGAGGATGAATACCAGCACCTCTTCGGCCATTCCGAACGTGTTTCCTGCCAGGGAAAAGAAAAAGATGAGCGCCGCCACCAGCCATTCTTTGCTTCCTGGATGTTTGCGGGTGATGTTCACCACCGATTTTAGCCCCGCGTCCATGGCCTTGGTTTTGGCCACTACACCAAATGCACCGCCTATGAGAAGCACAAAGGCAATTACATGCGCCGCATCTACCAAGCCTTGCACCGGTGAGGTAAAAATGCGCCAAAACGATACCGGCTCATTTTCAACAAACTGAAAGGAATTGGGTACGAGGGTGGACTTTCCGTCCACTGTTTCGCGGGCATATTCCCCGGAGGGGATGATCCAAGTGAGCACCATCATTAGCACAATGATGGCGGAAACAATGACAATGGAATCGAGGGGTTTTTTCTGGGTCATAGTTTTGGGTTTTCAATTCGGTGCTTTAACCGAATGATAAAATGGGCGCTATTGGCTTTCGGCCACCACGAGCAAAGGGATGCGTTTTGCTCATGCGTCTTTCTCGCTCTGAGTCTGGGTAATGCGCTCTTCCAACTCCGTTTGTGTTGGCTTGGGTTTCCCTTTTCCTGATGCCATAAATAGCAATAGTCCCACACCTGCCAATAGCGGAATGTTGATGATGATGAACCAAAAGAGGTATTCGCCCATAGTGGTAAAGGTTGAGCGAAAAGTAGAAAAAAATCATGTCAAAAGTGAACGCTGGGAAAAGCAGATTGGCCGAAACAAATAAGTCTAAATTTCGATTATTAGTAAGTAGTGCTTCTATTATTTTTCGCATTTCGCCTTAAACCATGGAATTAAAAAGGCGAATAGAATTTTTTAGAAAAGACCAGTCATTATTTCAGGTCAATTCTTTAGGCGAATCTTTCTCAATACTGAAATAAGCTAAAGCATTTTACTCTTCTACCGCCTTCCTTTTCTGAAATTTGGTTTTTGATCCTCTTTATTCTTATTTCTATTTGCAAAAAACTCATTTTTCAACTTTTGCTTTTCCTTTTCCTGCGCCTTTTTTTCTGCACTATTCATGGGCTTATCAGTCTGCGTAAAAGGATGCGATTTTACTACCTCTATTTTTAGATGAATAAGTTTTTCGATATCGCGGATAAATTGATTTTCTTCCGGTTCGCATAGCGAGATGGAAACACCCTGTTCGCCCGCCCGTCCACACCGTCCAATGCGGTGCACATAGGTTTCTGATTCGTTGGGAATGTCATAGTTAATTACATACTGCAACTTATCGATATCAATCCCTCGAGCAGCTATGTCCGTGGCTACAAGCACTCTGATTTTGCTTTCTTTAAATTCTTTAAGCACTTTTTGTCTTTGGTTCTGCCCTTTGTTTCCATGAATGGCAGCACTACTGATATTCGCTTTGTGTAGATTTCGGACAATTCTGTCAGCGCCATGTTTGGTCCGTGAAAAAAGTAAAACCTGCTCCAGTTTTGGATTTTTCAAAATATGAAGTAGCAAATCATTTTTACTACTTCTATTGGTGTAATACAGGTATTGTTGGATAGTTTCAGCTGTTGAAGATACGGGGTTTACTGCTACTTTTTTCGGATTCTTTAATATCTCATGTGAGAGCTCAACAATTTTAGGGGGCATGGTAGCTGAGAAAAACAACGATTGTCTCTTTTTGGGAAGAAGGGCGATTAACTTCTTTACATCATGGATAAATCCCATGTCGAGCATTCTGTCAGCCTCATCAAGAACAAAGTGGTCCACGTGTTGCAAGCTGATAAAGCCTTGATTTATTAAGTCGAGCAACCGGCCCGGGGTAGCTACCAAAATGTCTACTCCGTTTTTTAATTCATTTGTTTGCCCTATTTGCCCTACACCACCAAAAATCACGGTGCTTTTTAGCTTGGTATACTTCCCATAAGCGTTAAAGTTTTCTCCAATTTGAATGGCCAATTCCCGTGTGGGTGTCACCACGAGCGCTACAATTCTCCTCTTTCCACCACCAACAGGCCGCGTAGCCAAATGTTGAATTATTGGAATGGCAAAGGCGGCAGTCTTTCCGGTGCCTGTTTGAGCACTGCCGAGAATATCTTCGCCGGCAAGGATAATAGGAATGGCACGCTCTTGAATGGCAGTGGGTGATTTATAATTTTTTTCCTCAAGTGCGCGAAGAATAGGCTGGATTAATTGAAGCTCGTCAAATCTCATTAATGCTGTTTCAGAGTGTTTTGTAAAGTTGTTTTTTTTAAGGGCGCAAGCTAGACTAATACAATGTTATTAGAGCCATGAAGCAATAACAAGTATTTATTTCAGCAAGTACTTTTCAAATTGGGGTATAGGAAGGAAGAAGAGAAGTTGAAGCCATAATCAATTCCTAACTTCAAGGGCGTCGCGCAAGGCATTGCCCAACAGCATGAAGGCAAGTACGAGCAGCATAATGGCAAATCCGGGTGCCATGGCCAGGTAGGCTTTGTCCATGATGATGTAGGCATAGTGGTCGCGAATCATGCTGCCCCACGAAGGAGTAGGGGGCTGCGCGCCTATGCCCAAAAAGCTCAGCCCGCTTTCCACGAGAATGGCTGCCGCAAAATTGGCGCTGGAAATAACAATCACCGGACTCCAAATATTGGGAAGCAAATGCTTGCGTATGGTGCGAAAATGCTGGAAGCCCAATGCTTTCGTGGCTTCTATAAATTCGCGCTCTTTGAGTCCCATCATTTCGCCGCGCACCACGCGGGCTACTTCCACCCACATGGTGAGGCCCACAGCTAAAAACACTTGCCAATAGCCTTTGCCCAAAGCAAGTGTAATGGCAATAACGAGCAGCAAAGTAGGGATGCTCCACACCACATTCACCATCCACATGATCACTGCATCCACCTTACCGCCAAAGTAACCGGCCATGGAGCCCAAGGTGATGCCCACCAAAAGGGAAATGATGACGGCAATGAACCCCACTGTGATGCTGATGCGGCTACCAATGAGCACACGGCTCCAGAGGTCGCGACCAAAACGGTCGGTGCCGAGCAAATAGCTATGTTCTTGTAGATTAGGGGTAGTTTTAAATTCGCTGAGGGAAATTTTCTTGGGTAAAAGCCTTTCCTCGTCGCCGTATTCGTAGTAGAGCCACTGACCATTTTCTTCAAACGCAGTATCCACGGCCATGTATTGGGCATTGGGGTTGCCGGTGAAGAAAGCGCTCAGTGTATTTTTCAGAGGATGATAGGGTGGCAAGTCGAACAGCAACACCTGAGTTCCCGGAGGCTGCAAAGCCAGCGATAGGTTCATTTGGTTGGCGTTGGGCGTATGGTCGGACGCAAGGGCATAGGCAAAGATGGCCATCAAGGCCACCAGCAGCACATAAGCCATGGACACCACGCCCAAAGGGTTGCGCATGAGCCGTTTGAAAGCCAGTCTTCCCGGTGAAAGTGCTATTTCTTCGGACGCCATAGGTTGTGCATCTCGCTCAATATATACACCGATTCTTCAAGGTAGTAGTCCGATTCGAGATCGCCAATGAAGCGCTCACGGGTTTTTACCTGCACCGAATCCATTTGGCTCACGTCGCCTTCCATGTACACGGCTAGCGGACTTTTGTATTCATCCAAAATATCAAAACGCTTGCTTTCATCTTCCAAATGGCTCATGGCAGCTCGGTATTTCTCGAGGTTTAGCGAATAGGCAGTTTCGTCTTGTCGCTGCTTCAGAAACTTGGCTTGTTCTTTTACCAGCTGAAAATTTTCTTTCGTTTCAATTCTTTTTTTGGCGTTTTGCCCCACTTTCTTGATGATGTTCTTCCATTCGTTGAAAGTGCTGTATTTCGCCGCTTCTATTTCGTCGAAACCCATGGGGTAGTCCAATTCTTTTTCACCCACTGCTACCAGGCTGTAGCGACTGGGCCACACTACGTCGGGCTCCACGCCAATCAGTTGGGTGGTGCTGCCGTTTATTCTGTAAAATTTTTGAATCGTAAGCTTCATAGCGCCCAGTGGTTTTAGGCTGTCCAGTTGGCGCGGCACCATGCGGTCCAGTTCGAAAATGTTTTGCACTGTTCCTTTTCCGAACGAATGCGGGCTGCCAATGATCAGGGCTCGGCCATAGTCTTGCATGGCTGCGGCCAAAATTTCGGAGGCCGAAGCACTGAAGGCATTGATCATGATGATGAGTGGTCCATCCCACGCCACAGAGGGCTCTCTATCGGCGAGTATTTCCGGCGCTCGGTTTCTCGATTTCACCTGTACCACAGGGCCGGTTTCTATAAATAAACCTGCAATTTCAATAGCTGCTTGCAGCGAACCACCGCCGTTGTTGCGCAAGTCCAGCACTATGCCTTGCACATTGCTGGCTTTGAGTTTTTCAATTTCCTTGCGTACATCTTGCGCACAATCGCGGCCCTTGCCGTCGTAGTTGAGGTAGAATTTGGGCAACTTGATGTAGCCATATTTGTTTTCATCACCCAGCACAGCGCTACTGGCATAAGTGGCTTCCATAACCACCACGTCGCGGGTTAGGGTAATGTCTTTGATTAGGCCGTCGTCCTTTTTCACGGTTAAGGTCACTTTGGTGCCCTTAGGTCCACGAATGAGTTTTACGGCTTCTTCAATGCGCATGTCGGTAATGTCCACAGGTTCGCCCTCTTCTTGTTTCACTTTCAGGATAATGTCCCCGATTTTAAGCTCGCCTTGTCGCCATGAGGCAGAACCGGAAACAATATCGACCACGGTGATGTAGCCATCTCGGCTGGATAGTTGCGCGCCAATGCCTTCCAGTTTTCCGCTCATTTCTATTTCAAAAGCTTCTTGATCATAAGGAGGCATATAATTGGTGTGTGGGTCTTGAACGGCGAGAATGCTGTTCAGAAACACGTTAAGCCAATCGCTGCGGTCCAAATCTTCCATGCGGTCTTTCCAGTCGTCCATGCTCTTCAGAGTTCGGTCGCGGGCTTTTTCTTCAAGCACCTCAAATTCCTCTTTCTCTTCTTCTTCGAGATAGGTATCCAGGCGCACCAAAGTGCTGTATTTCAAATATTGTCTCCAGGTGTCTTTCCATTCATCATCAGATGCCGGATAGCTGCGCTTGTTGCCATCTGTTTCGTAGTATTCGTCCACGGTAAAGTCAATGGGCTTTTCCAAATAACTTGGATACATTTCATAAATCTGGCTGATGCGCAGCAGGAATAGCTCAATGGCCTTGTCGAAAAAGGCGGTTTGCTTGGCTTTTATCAAGTCGTCGAGGCGGTGGCGGTACACTTCGAGCTGATCTACATCCTTTTGCTGAAAGATACGCTTGCCGGGGTCGAGCTCATTAACAAAGTAGTCGAATATCTGGCTGCTCAGTGAATCGTCCAGCGTTCGTGGCGAAAAATGGGCTTCGTTGAGGCCAAACTGCATCAGCTCAAGCAGCACCTCGTCGCGTTGCTGGCTGCTCTTGGCGTATATGGCGTATAGGAATCCGGCTCCGGCCAAGATGACTATGGCCAAATAGGTAATTTTCTTCTTCATTATTTTCCTTATCATGTTCAATGGCGGTCGAAGGTCTGAAATTATTGGCAATGGAAACACGGCTGCGCACAACATTCCGATTACCTTTGGGCTAATTTTGTGAAAGCATAGCACTGAAACCCCATGATTCTATTGAACCAAAGCAATTATTCACTCAACCATTGGCTGGCCAAATGGCTGACGGAAGTGGGCGTTCATGAGCGTTGGTTACAATGGGCCATGCTGGCGGTGGACATAGCGCTTATTGTTCTCATTGTTGTCGTTATCGATTGGATTTCGCGCAAATTGGTGTTCCGCATTGTATACCACATTGTGAAGCGAAGCAAGGCCACCTGGGACGATATCCTCTACGAACGCCGCGTGTTCAGGGGCGTGGCCCATATCATTCCTGCCTTGTTGGTTCGCTATTTTGTGCCTTACTATTTCAAGGAATTTCCGGGAATCACAGGGCCGGTTCATTTTCTCACAGAGGTGTACATCATCATCATCTTGGCCTATGTGTTCAACAAGTTCCTCACCACGCTCAATGAAGTTTTTCAGCAAAGCGATAGCCTAAAAGACAAGCCAACAGAAAGCTACATCCAGTTGGGGAAGATTGTTCTTTTCCTCGGTGTTGGTGTTTATTTGCTCAGCATCCTTATTGGCAAAGAGCCCATTTGGATTCTCACCACACTGAGTGCTGCCACGGCGGTGCTGTTGTTGATATTCCGCGATCCAATTCTGGGCTTGGTGGCCAGCATTACCATGAGTGCCAACGACATTGTACGCATTGGCGACTGGGTGGCTTTTGAGAAATACGGCGCAGATGGAGAGGTGGTGCGTTTTTCGCTCACCACTGTGCAAATTCAGAACTGGGACAACACCATCAGCACCGTGCCTACGTACGCTTTCATGAGCGAGTCGTTCAAAAACTACCGCAACATGCAGCAGCTGGGCGCGCGGCGTATCAAGCGTTCGCTGCATATCAAGATGGGCTCAGTGAAACATGCCGATCAAGACCTTCTCGAAAGGTTGAAGAAAGTCCATTTTCTTACCAATATAATAGAAGAGCGCAGTAAACAGATAAGCGCCTACAACGAGGCACACAACATAGACAAGTCCATACTCATCAACGGTCGTCATATGACCAACCTTGGCTTGTTCCGCTTTTATGTAGCGGAGTTCCTGCGCAACCACCCCAAAATCCGGCAGGACATCCACATGATGGTGCGCCACCTCCAACCGAGTGAAACGGGCATACCTGTGGAAGTTTATTGCTTTACCAGCGACATCCTTTGGGTGAACTTCGAAGCCATTCAAGCCGATATCATGGACCACCTCATTGCCTCACTTTCCTATTTCGATCTGGAAATATTCGAAAGCCCTACGGGCAATTTAGAGCGCTTGATAAAGTAGCGTTTCAAGCTTTAGGGATCAGCATATCGAGTACCACCTCCATTTCGTGGGTGGTGCGGATACTATCGCAGCATTCTTTCATCTGCTTCCGCCATTGAGACGCTTCGGGTGGCAGCTTTGATCCTGAATTTTCCCAAAGCCGCCGGTTTGGCCATTGCGCATAGGCTACAAAGCTGCCGTCGCTGCTGCGGTGAAGCCGCGAGCCTAAGCCGCCTTCGTATTTCATGATTAGTTCAGTGAGCTGTCGCCAGGCTTCAATGAATGTTTTTTCTTGTCCGCTTTTTACTTCGAAATGGTAAATGGGTGTGAACATGTTTTTACTATTTATTGATGTTTCGCCCCTTTGGGGCTATTAACATTTCGCTCCTACGGAGCTTTTGATTTTTGGTCCAGTTCCGCAGGAGCGCCATCTCAATAGAAATGGTTTTGCAGGCGATCATCAAGCCCCGTAGGGGCGTCATTGCTTTATGATTTTTTCAGTAATCAAAGTGCCGGTTTGGGTACGAACCAAAAGGAAGTACATCCCTGCCGGAAGATGGTCAAGTTGCCATTCCGTATTCGAATTTCCTGTATCCATTCTTTCAAAATGCACCTGACGA
>CAZBBV010000077.1:0-7687 GCA_964490025.1 uncultured Cryomorphaceae bacterium
GCGGGCGTCCTTTTGCGAGGCAAACGCTTCTGAGAGCGTCCAGCCGTTCATCACAAGTTCGCCGGCACTCAGCAGCGAATCGGAAAGTATCTTATTCGTCTGCGCGTACGAGAGCAGGCGGCAAACCTGCGTCGGGCTTTCGCCGATCTCCATCAGGTCGCCGAACTGTTCGGCCAATGTTGCGAACTCAACGCCGGTCGGCCGTTTCGAGGTTTGCTTTAATGCACGCCGCGGGTTGATCGAGCTGACCCTTATCCCGGCACGCTCCAGCTCCTTGACGGCAAGGTCGAGGTCGGGCGTTTGGACGTAGCCTTTGATCGGCTCGCCGAGGGAGTCAACACCGGAGTAATTGAAACCGGTCTCGCTCCTGCGAATCTCGAACGGATCATCTATCAAGGCCGCATTGCCGGAGGCTTGTTCACGCAAAGGGCGAACGCCCGCATCCGCACCGCTGAGCGGAGCAAAAGCAGGCCGCGGGTCCGCTGCAACGTCTTCGGTGAAATTGTCCGTTTGCCTCATCATACTGATCACTTAAAGCGCTCGTTAGCCGACGATCTCGCCCTCGATAAATTCATCGATCCTCGAAACGATCGGATCGGAAAGGTCGGGCCCGGCCTCTTGCCGGAAGGCGGCGTTCGAAAACTGCCGCTGCTGATTCAGCCACCACATCCATATGTGCTTGGGTGTAAACCCTCCGGGGTATGGTAAAGCGTACCAATTCCAGCTTGGGGTAATAGTTCTCTCCATTCGCTTTTCGTCCGGCTGAAACTATGCCTCGTTCCATGGTTCGCACCCCACTGTCTATGTATATTTCGGCAGCAAGCGTTTGGGCCGGAAACTGATCTTGGGTCAGATGCGGAAGGAAGGCTTTGGCATCCACAAAAATACCGTGACCGCCGATAGGCTTTACGATAGGAATACCGTACTCCTCCATTTTGTAACCCAAATATTCCACCTGCCCTACTCTGGCGTGTTGGTGGTTGTCGTCAAGGCTTTCTTTTATCCCCACGGCTATGGCTTCCATATCACGGCCGGCAAGCCCGCCATATGTGTGCAACCCTTCGTACACCACTACCAAATTGCGCGCTTTTTCATACACTTCGTAATCGTTGGTGGCCATAAATCCGCCAATATTCACCAGCGCATCCTTTTTTGCGCTCATGGTGGCGCCGTCGGTCAGGTCGCAGATTTCGCGGACAATCTGGGCTACACTTTTGTCCTGATATCCATTCTCTCTTTGCTTAATAAACCAAGCATTCTCAGCCACTCGCGTCATATCGTGTATTATCTTGATACCGTGCTTTAGGGTATATGCTCGCAATTCACGCAAGTTTTCAAGACTTATAGGCTGACCTCCGGCCATGTTCACATTGGTAGCCACGCTCACGTAGGCTATTTGCTTGGCGCCGTGCTTTTTCACCAAGGCCTCCAACTTATTTAGGTCCACATTTCCTTTGAATGGATGTAGGCTGTTCGGGTCGTGCGCTTCGTCGATAATAATGTCGTGGAAAATGCCACCGGCCAATTCTTGATGCAGCCGAGTGGTAGTGAAATACATATTGCCGGGAACGTACTGGCCGGGCTTGATCATGATTTTAGACAGTAAATTCTCCGCTCCGCGCCCTTGGTGGGTTGGAATAATGTACTTGTAACCATAGTGTTTCTGAATGGACGCCTCCATTCTTTCGAAGCTCTTGCTTCCGGCATACGCTTCGTCGCCCATCATAAATGCGCTCCACTGCCGATCGCTCATGGCGTTGGTACCGCTATCGGTGAGCAGGTCTATGTATACATCTTCTGATGGCAGTAGAAATGTGTTAAAACCCGCTTTTTTGATGGCATTGAGCCGTTGTTGTCTTGTAGTGGTTTTAAGCAATTCCACCATTTTCATTCTGTAAGGCTCCGCCCAAGAGCGCTTGTATTCACTTGCTTTCATTTGTATTTTACGATTTCAATTGTGATTTAATTTGAATAAAGATTACACGCTAAGTTCATAGCGCGTTTGCCTTAATTCGGGGCCGAAAGTAGAAGGAGATAAAGGTCTATAACATGCCTTTTGTCATGAGTTCATGGGGCAGATAAATTCTCGTCAGTCAGAAAAACCGGATCGGTAAGTGCCTCAAGAAATGCCACCAAGGCCTGCTTGTCGTATTCGGTAAGGTTGAGCCGCTGCACCGGCCCATATTTTTGAAAAAGTGGGTCTAGGTTGTCATTTTCATACATGCCTTCGGCATAGAAATCAATGACCTCCCGAAGGGTTTGAAACCTGCCGTCGTGCATGTAGGGCCCGCGCACTGCCACATTGCGCAAAGTTGGCGTTTTGAATGAGCCGCGGTGATAGCCCATGCCTGAAATGGCCTCATGTCCGGAGCCCGGCACACTCACAGAGTCGAGGCCTGTGTTGTGAAAAAGTTTGTCCATGAACAATGGCCCTGCATGGCAGTGGAAGCAATCGGCTGCCTCCGAAAAGAACAGTTCCAAACCACGCCATTCCAATGGACTGAGCATAGCCTCGCCGCGCAGCCATTGGTCGTAGGGACTGTTGTAGCTATTCAGCGTGCGGAGGAACTGCGCCAAAGCCATGGCCAAACGCTCGTAGCTAACCTGTTCGTTGCCAAAGACTTTTTTGAAATCGGTTTTGTAATCCTCCAGTGAATTGAAATAATTCAGGTCGGTTTGAAAAAATTCACGCACTTCAAACTCCATCACCTCTTCCAAAGAGCCGATCACTTTTCCATTCCATAAAAAATGGTCGGACCAACCGAGGTTGACATGGGGAAGGACTGGCGTGCCGCTACTTTGCCCTATCGAAAATCCATTCTGTTGATGGTGACATGACGCGCAGCTCTGCCCGGCCAAATTGCCTCCGACAGATAAACGAGAATCGTAATAAAGCTTTCGGCCTAATGCCACGCCCTCTTTGCTTAAGGGATTTTCAGTGGGAATGAGCATTGACGGAAAAAAAGGAGGAGATGGCACCTCGAGGTAGGTCAGTCCATCATCAGGATTGGTGGTTGGGTCTTTTTTACATGCCGAGATTATGGCAAGAAATCCAAGAAAGGCTAGAACTCTTTTCATAAGCGCACTGTTTGGAGAATAGTTAATACTCAAAACCAGCGGCTATGCGACTAGCGCACAGCAACAGGTTCAAAATTAGCGCTCTGCTTTAAGGTATAACATGCCAATAGTCATATGTACCTTTGGCCTTTCTCGCGACCTTTAACCCTTAAAATCAATTGCCTTGAAAAATCTAATTCTATTGGTCATGCCATTATTTCTTTTCTCCTGTGGTTCCTCTCGCCAACTGGTAACGGTGGAAGAACTTGACCTAAACCGATATACAGGCACTTGGTATGAAATAGCACGACTACCCAACAGCTTTGAAACAGGATTGGAATGCATTACCGCCACCTACACCATCATGGAAAATGGAAAAGTGGAAGTGCTGAACAAAGGCTGGAATGAAGAAGACAATGAATGGAAATCGGTGAAAGGCAGTGCCAAACGGCCAAATGAGCAAAAGCCTGGAGAACTAAAAGTGACTTTCTTCTGGCCATTTTACGGCGCATATCATGTAATGTGGATTGATGCTGACTATAATTACGCACTGGTTGGCCATCCAAACCGAAAGTACCTCTGGATTCTGGCCAGAAACCCAATTTGCGACGAATCGGTGCTGGAGCGCATGAAAGCACAGGCCGCAGACGAGGGATTTGAGGTAGATAAAATGGTGTGGGTAATGCACAAATGCAACAAGGATTAAGTAGCTAAAGTCACCAAGCCGCAGAAGATTCTAGCCCTATTTTGGGCCAAATCAAATTCCATATTGAATGAATAAACTTTTCCTCACCTTATTTTTGGCATTTACTTATTCTGTTTTTGCTCAAAACCCCCTTTCTATCCCCGACACTTTGAGCGGCAACAGTATCAATCTGGTATTGCAAAACGGATCTGTTCAGTTTTTTCCGGGACAAATAACCAATACCATGGGGGCCAATGGAAACCTGTTGGGACCAACCATCATTCTCAACCGCTATCAGCAGGTGACCATGAATGTGACCAACATGCTTGGAGAACCATCAACATTACACTGGCACGGCATGCATGTGGCGCCGGAAAACGACGGCGGGCCGCACGTTGTCATTCAAAACAATACGACCTGGAGTCCATCTTTTCAGGTGTTGGACTGGGCATCAACCGTTTGGTATCACCCACACCTGCACATGAAAACCAATGAGCATGTGCAAAAAGGAATTGCCGGAATGATCATAGTGCGCGACACATTCGAAGCCGCACTCAGCCTGCCGCGCCGCTACGGTATTGACGATTTCCCACTAGTGGTTCAAACCAAGGCTTTCGACAACAACAATCAGATTATTATAGAGTCGGCGCTAGACACTACTGTTCTCGCCAACGGTACAAGAAAAGCTTTCCTGAATGCGCCTGCTCAATTTGTCCGTTTCAGACTGTTAAATGGAAGCTCTGAACGCTACTACAATTTTGGATTTGAAGGAAACAAACCTTTTCAAATGATTGCCTCTGACGGAGGACTGCTTACGGCTCCGGTAAATCTTACACGCATCATGTTGGCCCCCGGAGAAAGAGCCGAAATCGTTATTGACCTATCCCTTTACCCGGGGCAAAGTTTTGGACTGATGAGCTTTGCGGCCGAATTGCCGAATGGCATTTACGGCGCTACCCAACCAGGAATGGGTGCCGGACAGCAAATTCCCAATTACACATCAAACCCATTGAATGGAAGCAATTTTAAGGTGCTTGACATCAACGTGGTTGCCCCAACGACCAATCCGGTTACCTCCATTTCCACCCCACTGGTAACGCACAATCCGTGGCAGGCTTCGCAGTCGGATATCACGCGAACGCTAACTTTTACACCGGTGAATATGGGCCCCACAGCTATTCAGGGTCCGTTTCTGATAAATGGAATGCCCTTCGACATGATGATGATTAACTACGAAATTCCTTTTGAAAATACCGAAATATGGACCTTGGTGAACCAATCACCCATTTCGCATCCATTTCATATTCACAATGTTCACTTCTACATTCTAGATATCAATGGCGTAGCGCCGCCACCTCATTTGGCAGGCCGAAAAGATGTGGTGCATGTTCCTTCAGGAATGGGAACTGTAAGGTTTATCACCCGCTTCGAAGATTTCCACAACGACGTATTTCCATACATGTACCATTGCCACATGCTCACGCATGAAGATGATGGCTTCATGGGGCAGTTCATTGTAAAATCGCCGGAAATTGGAATAGAAGAAAGCATGGCAAATGGTTTTCACATCTACCCGAATCCAAGTACGGGCTTGATTTATATAAAAAGCAAAGACAGCTTCATGGACCTGGGATATACCTTAACAGATGCATTGGGGAAGATTGTGCAGAAGGGATCAATTAGCTCAAGCGAAAACCAAATATCCATGGAAAACCTGAGCACAGGTATGTACTTTTTACGGTTCAATTCCGATTCGAATGTCCACAAAGTTCATTTGATCCACTAAGCTTCTGTTTTTTTAGGCCACAACTTGTAAGGCAACATTGGTTTGCTCTGTGGCTAGATTTTTGTGTATTGCAGGCAATTATCTATCCTAAAACACCTCATGTTTAGAATCCTCTCCTCTATTGTCTTCCTTCATATTTCGATTTTCACCTGGGCACAAACGGCTACTTTCAAAGACCGTGACTCAGGCCAAAATTTAGAGTTGGTGACCCTCTCCAGCCAATCGCCTCGTGCAAACGCCATCAGCAATCAGAAAGGGAATGTTGATTTGACTCCATTTAAGGATGCGGAAAAAATAGAGGTTCGGCTTATTGGCTACAAAACCCTTGTGCTTAGCTACAACGACATTCGCTTAAGCAACTTTACCATTCAGATGGAGCCCAAGATGTTTTCTTTGGATGAAATTGTGGTTTCGGCAACGCGGTGGAGCCAGGTAAAGCAAGAAATACCTGCCCACATTACGACCATTTCATCTAAGGAAATAGTGAATTATCAACCACAATCCACTGCCGACCTATTAGGCGCTTCAGGCGAAGTGTTTGTGCAAAAAAGCCAGCAAGGCGGCGGAAGCCCTATGATTCGTGGCTTTTCTACCAACCGTTTGCTCTATTCAGTTGATGGTGTGCGGATGAACAATGCAATTTTTAGAGGGGGCAACATTCAGAGCGTGATTTCATTGGATGCTTTTGCTATAGAAAATACCGAAGTTCTGTTCGGGCCCGGTTCAGTCATCTACGGTTCGGACGCCATAGGTGGCGCAATGATTTTCAAAACCCTTACGCCACAATACTCCCTTTCGGACGAACCGGATATTTCCGGAAGTGCTACAGTGCGCGGCTCTTCCGCCAATAATGAACGTACGGGCCACTTTCATGTGAATGTAGGCTGGAGAAAGTGGGCCTCTGTTACCAGCCTCAGCCACAACAACTTTGGCGATCTGCGCATGGGAACAAACGGACCTGATGAATACCTGCGCAATTTCTATGTAGTAAGAATGGACAGTGTAGATAGAATTGTGGAGAACCCCGACCCACTGGTGCAAACCCCCACTGCATACGGACAAACAAATCTGATGCAAAAACTAAGCTTCAGACCCAACAGCAATTGGGAGTTCACCTACGGCTTTCACTATTCAGAAACTACTCCCTACTCGCGCTACGACCGACTTATCGAACTGAGCAACGGACTTCCTAGAAGCGCTGTGTGGAACTACGGACCGCAAATATGGCGTATGAATGTACTGGGTGCCCGATCAACTAAAAAGACCTTTGCATACGACGAAATGAGCATCCGAGTGGCCAATCAATATTTTCAGGAAAGCCGAATTGATAGAAATTTTAGTGGTGGAAATCGTTATCGGCTGAGAACACAATTGGAAGAAGTAATCGCCATTTCCACCAATGTGGACTTGGTGAAAAGCCTCTCACGTGGAGAACTGTATTATGGCGCAGAAGCGGTGGGTAACGAAGTGAAATCAGATGGATCGGCTATTGACATTCGCGACGGCAGCCCCATAGACGTGGCCGACCGCTATCCGCAAAGCACTTGGGCTTCGTATGGCGCCTATGTGAACTATCAGCACAAGCTTACCGAAACCATCATAATGCAGGTTGGCGCTCGCTACAACTACTTCACCGTGAACTCAGACTTCACCAACAACCAAGCATTCTTCCCTATGGAAGATGCCACGACCTCTTTGGAAGACGGCGCCCTGGTCGGCAATCTTGGATTGGTTCTTAACCCTTCGGAATATACTTCCATTCGCGCGAATTTCTCTACCGGTTTCCGTGCTCCGAATGTGGATGACATGGGTAAATTATTCGATCTACCAGAGCAAACGGTGGTCGTACCAAACCCTGATTTGACAAGCGAATATGCATACAACCTTGAAGCTGGTATGAGTCAAATATTTGGTAATTCGGTGCGTGTAGACTTTGGCGCATTTTATACCTATCTGAACAATGCAATGGTGCGCCGCGATTATCAGGTAAATGGTCAGGACAGCATTGAATACAATGGTGAGATGAGCCGCGTGCAAGCCATTCAGAATGCGGCCTACGGCTATGTATACGGGGGATTTCTTGAACTTGAAGTAAAGGTGATATCAGGTTTTTCGCTCTTGTCGCGATTCAATTACCAAAGAGGATTTGAAGAAATGGA
>CAZBBV010000078.1:0-7644 GCA_964490025.1 uncultured Cryomorphaceae bacterium
CAAGTGACATGCAGCGCTCAGCCCTGCGAAACCGGCACCAATTATTACTACTTGCTTTTTCAAGAATTAACGGTAGTCTTTTAGTTTCTCCATCAACTTTTTGCGAGCCAAGAAGATACGGCTTTTCACTGTTCCCAAAGGAATATGCAAAATATCTGCAATCTCCTCATACTTATATCCTTGGTAATGCATCATGAAGGTGTCCACGTAGGTTTTGTCCACCGTTTCTATCTGCTCAAGCATGTGTTTGTAGTCAATGCCGGCATCCGAACGAGATTCTTTTGCACTCTCCTTCAAGTTGATGAAATAGCCATTGTCCGTGGTATCAACAAAGGTTTTGCGGCTCTTCATCTTGCGGTATTTGTTGATGAAGGTGTTGCGCATAATGGTGTACAACCAGCCTTTGATGTTTGTTCCGGGGGCGTATTTATCCTGATTTGTTATGGCCTTTAGCAAGGTATCCTGTGTGAGGTCGTTTGCTTCTTCGGCATCCTTAGTGAGATTGAGCGCTAATCGGTTTAGAAAACTTCCCTGACTCACCACCATGTTTCCAAATTCTATTGAGGTCATATTGAAAGGTATTATTTTGTTAAAGAAATACAGGTCAAAGTTAAACAAGATAAAGTCGCTCACAAGCTATTGTTTAACTATTTGACCCATTCATTAAACAATACAGCGTCTTATTAACCTAGTTCAACAACTTTGTTTAATGTGCTGATGTCAGGAGAATAATTAGCTTTGACAGACCATACATTTCTACCCAACATGATTGATTTACACGAAACCCAACGCATAAAAGAAAAGCTTGTCGCCAATCCCGCAGCTTTTGAAAGCATCATTGAGCGTACCCACTTGGGCATTTGCATCACCGATCCTAATGGCAACTACAGTGCAGTAAACGACGCCTACTGCTCACTATATGGCTACCATAGAGAAGAGTTAATTGGAAAGAGTTTTCTTGTAGTGGTGCAAGAACAGCAGAAGGATCGATTGCAGGAATTGCACGACATGTTCATGAAGCTGAAGGACGAGATTTTCAGAAACTGGGAAGTGGTAAAGAAAGATGGATCGTTGATCAAAATCTCAGCAGATGCCGGATACGCGGCGGACATATTGGGCAAGCCACACAAGGTGACTTTCGTATGGCCCGAAGATGAGGCAAATCAAGAAATGCTTTTAGCCGACTTTCGCTTGCGGACTGCTTAGTAGATAATTCTGGTAAGCTCCAGCAAATCCTTGACAAAGGTGACATTCGAAGGACCATCCAGATCGTTTAGAAAGCCCACGTTTCCACTAATAATAATGCTCTTTTTTGGGAAGCGGCGGCTAAGTTCATTTACATAGGCCTGACTTTCTTCCATGCTGGAAGGCTCAGTAATAAAGGTCATGAGCGCATGCGGGGATGTAATTCGCGCCACATTCTCTACGTCATTGAGTGGGATATCCTGTCCCAGGTAAATGCATTGCTTGCCCTTGTCCTTTATAATATAGGTGCTCAATAGAATCACCATTTCATTAAACTCGGACTCCGGCAAAAAGAGCAGAAACTTTTCCGCATCTGATGATGCCATGGGAATAGAGTCTATGGCCACCACCACTTTCTGACGGATAAGGCTGGTAATGAAGTGCTCTTGTGCGCAGCTCACCTCTCCTGTGCGCCACATCAGTCCAACGCGTTGCAGAAAAGGGTAGATTACTTTGAGGATGGTTTGCTCAAAACCACGCTTTATCAGGCTGGTGGAAAATATCTTTTCAAAGCGCGCTTCATCCAAATCAAGCATGGCCAAAATAAGACTGTTTATTTTGGTCTCAATGGCGTAATCGCCTGAATGCAATTGCTGCTCGGCATAAATGCCCCTTACGGCCGCCTTAAAATCCTCTTCTTCCAATCCGCACACACGACTGATCTTATGACCATGGGAAAGCAGCAGGCTGACATTCAGGAGTTTCTTCAACTGGTCTTCGTCGTAATAGCGTATGTTGGAATCGGTCCTGTGAGGCTGCACCAAGTTGTAGCGCTGCTCCCAAATGCGAATGGTGTGCGCTTTAATTCCGGTAAACTTTTCTAATTCCTTAATGGAATAGGTATTCATCTTAAAAATCTGAGGTGCTGAAAATGACAAAGGCAAAAATATAAATGTCTGCCTACTGAGGGAACAATTTTGTTTAACGTAAGTTCACAAAAAGAAAACAAGGATTTTGATAAGCTTAAACAAGAATGAAGCGGATGCTTACAGATTCTTGTCGAGCAACCCACCGGTGAGGAATTCCAACAAAGCCCTTTTCTCAATTTCATTGAGCCCCAAAGGCTGGATGCTTTCCGATTGATTAGAATGTCCCGAAGCTCCTCGATTATAGGATTCGATAATACTGTCGAGCAGAGCTATGGAACCGTTGTGGGCAAAAGGTCCGGTGAGCGCAAGGTTGCGAAGTGTAGGCACTTTGAATAGCCCCACGTCTTCGGGCAAAAGTGTTACCCGCGCCCTTCCCGGATCTTCACTGTAATCTGCGAAGAATCCATTGTTCTGAAAACTGAAATTGGTGAAGAGGGGCGGGACATGACAAGTGGTGCAAGAAGCGCTTTGGAAAACTTGCCAACCCAACAATTGTTGCTCGTTGAGCGCGGTGCTATCGCCGAGCACATAGGCGTCCCACGGCGTGTTGGCATATATCAGGGTTCTTTCAAAATCGGCAATGGCACGGGTGATTGTGAATACAGAAGGCTCCTTTCCAAATACTTCAATAAAGGCTTTGTTGTAGCTATTGTGTTCCTTTAGTTTGGTGATGGCTTCCGAAATGGGAAGATCGAATTCGTCGTGATTGTCGAAGGGAGCGAGCACCTGGCGCTCTAAGCTAGGCACACCACCGTCGTGAAAAAAGGAAGTGCTATAAGCTACATTCACCAGCGTTGGTGCATTTCGAAATCCGGAACGGCCATCCACACCAATGCTCAAACGGCTACCGCCCGTGAATGCCTTTTCGGGCAAATGGCAGGAGGCGCAACTCACAGTGCTGTCGCGCGAAAGTACGGGGTCGAAAAAGAGCAACTTACCCAATTGGGCAGAGGCGTCAAAGTCGTAGTCTACTTGTGCTAACGCCAGTGGGGGAAAATGTTCAGGAACTTCAAGAAGGTCATTTGAATGTGGATTTGAGGTACACGACCATACAAAAAACAGTAAGGCTATGACCCCATACTTAATCATTCCACTCGAAAGGCTTGGCTCATTGCATCCGCTATTCTCGCGGCAAGCGGCACATTATCAAGTGTATGCGTGAGGCTCTCAGTTGCCACATCTACTCCATTAGATGGGCTGGCTAGCGCAGCATTGAGATCAAGAACCAAATTAATCTCAGTGGTTTTTCCGCCTTCAATTACGAAAGACGCGGGCATATTGCTGATGGGTCGGCTCAAATCGTCCGTTCCAACATGATAAATGAAGAGATGATTAAACAGGTTCTCAAAAGTAGTATCCGCCCTGCCTTCTATTTTAAAGAAGATGTACTTACTAGCCCAGGTCCAATACATGTTTTGGGCGGCACTCAACGGGTGTGTATCATCAAATGCCACAGGATCAGAAGCGTTTTGAACTTCATCAATTCCAAGGATGAAATCGAGAGAGGCATAGGACCCACTCTTAATGGTAAACGATCTTGACCTATTGGCGCCGCTGTAGTCAAGCAATTCTATATCGCTCAAAGCTGTGGCGCTTCCTTCGCTGTTTTTCACGGCTATTTTAGCAAAGTAAATCTTAAGCAACTCAATGCGCATGGGCACGCCATTGATGTCCTCACTCAAAAAAGGCAATTCGGCCAGTCCGTCACTCCCCTCTACCAGGAAATTGATTTTCAAGGTGCCTGTTTCCGGTTCATCCTTTTTGCACGCAAACAAGGTGGTGAGCACTAGGGTCAGCAGGAAGATTCTTTTCAGCATGATTCAATTGTTTTCACAAAGTAACGAAGCGAAGGTTTAAAAAGTTAGTGACCTTTCACCCATATCACGAAGTAATGCTTTCCTTCTGTTCCTCTAACTGTTTCATTAGGTTGAATTCCTCCGATTGCTCAATGGCGCGCATTACCTTATCCATGATTTCGTCCACCGACTCTTCGTAGCTCAAGTCCAATGGCTCCTTAAAGCTGATGTACAAGTTCACGCCTGGGGCTTTCAGTTTCAGCCCTTTTTTATCAAAAGCCCTGCGGAAACCGTCAATGGTAACAGGTACCACAATGGGCTTGTAGTGCTTGATGAGAAAGGCAGTGCCTCTGCGTCCGGTGTTGTAAGGCTTCGTGGTTCCTTGCGGAAAAGTGATTACCCAACCATCATCTATTGCTGTGGCAATTTTGTCGAGATCGCGAAGATCGACCATTCGGTTCACGTCTTTTCCCGCCTCCCGCCATGTGCGCTTGATAGATACCGAGCCTGCAATCTTGAACATTTTAGCTAAAAATCCGGCGTTCATGGTTTCTTTGGCCGCCACGAAATAGAGCCTCATTTTGGGATTTAGCAAATAGAAAGGAAAGCGGATGGTGTCCTTAAACCCCCACAACGAACTGTTGATGACATGAAACATGGCAGCCACGTCGGCATAATAGGTTTGGTGGTTGGAGACAAACAACACACGCTCTCTGGGCAGACGGCGGATGACCTCCGATCCTCGTACTATGGCCCGGTTGCGGATGTTGAAGCGTTGGTAGGTGATGATGCCGAAGACAATGATCAGCAATCGCTTTATCAACAATGGGTTTCCGAGTGCGTCGTAAAAAAAGCTCTTGCGGGCCAAATCAGTTTTCGTTGTTGATTGAGGCTGTAAAGCTAACAAAGTATCTTACTTGGCATTCGTGCTGATCAGGCCGGTCAACTCGCTGATCATCATAGCCGTAGCGCCCCAAATAATGTCTTGCTCAACTGTGTAGGCCGGAACTTTGAGTTTGAATGTCTTGCCACTCACCTCTCGCTCCACGCGGTTTGCAGGATCGAGAAAATGAGTTAATGGCACCTCCAGAACACTATTTACTTCCACTTGGTCGGGAATGTAGGTGGGTGCCGAATCGAATACGCCGACAAAAGGAAAGACTTGAAAATTGCTGACCGGGATGTACAAATCGGTTAAGCTACCGAGCAAGCGGAACTCAGAACGGGAGACCCCAATTTCTTCTTCAGTTTCGCGTATGGCAGCCATTTCAAGCGTTTCGCCCTCTTCAACCCTACCACCGGGAAACGATATTTGTCCACTATGCGCGCCAGGATATTCTTGTCGCTTGATGAGCACCAAATGAGGCACCTGATTTTTGAATACAAATGCCGCCAAAACCGCGGCGATTCTTGGATTTCTCGCCCTTATTTCTTCAGATGAAAACAACGACCGCGACATAGGTGCCATGGCATATTGCGATTCCACGCCGGGCAATGGCCCGCTTAGGGAGCGCGCAATTAATTCTTCAAATTCGTGTCGGACCATCATGAGAGGGAAATGGAATTGGGTCTTCAAATGTTCAATTTTAATCGGAAAGAAACGAGCTGAAATGAAAAAGCCCTTCGCATGATGCAAAGGGCTTTTGAAAATACATATTCGTGAAAAGTGTTAGCTCATAGCGGCTACAACGGGATAGGCTAAAACGTAATAGTGTTTTAACGCCCAACTTTTCAATTTCGACCGGTCCGGATCCATCAAACTTCGCATGGCCTTTCGCAGCTCTTTTCTGAACAACATTGGATCAAAACTAATCTTGGAAAGCACCAACTTGGTGTATTCCAAAGTACGGTTTGAAGATTTTTCCTCCATGGTACTTCGGGATTTTTAGGGTTAAACAATCTTTGTAAAGAACGAGCTCAGTAATCCAAAATTACGCCAACACAATGTTAAGTTATCCGGAAAGCGAAATCAATAATTTACTTCAACTTGTTGATAACTTGTTCAGAAAGAAACATGGAATTTTCTTGAAAAATTCTTGCTACATCCGCATGAACATTGGCCATAATAGCTATGTTTGACCGTCATGAATCAGAAAAAATCACAGGCCGCTTTTTTTCCACTGGGCGTATTCCTGTTTCCGGGCGAGGAAAGCTTTTTGCACATTTTTGAAGAGCGCTACAAGCAACTGATCGAAGAAATAGCGCAAACAGGCGAGCAATTCGTTATTCCATTCGTGCTGGACAACGAGATGACCGACTTGGGCAACAAGGTATTCTTGAAAAAGATACTCAGACGATACCCCGGTGGCGAGTCGGATATAAAAATAGAATGCAGCGACCTGGTGCATATACACGAATATGTGCTTACAGCTGAGGGAAAGCCATTTCCGGGAGGAGAATACAGCCAGTACAAATGGGAAGATGCCTTGGCTACCGAAGAATTGTTTCTTGCTTTCGAAGCTTTGCGAAATAGTGGCATCAGCCTCAAATTTCCGGTGATGAACGAGGTGGGACTAATGCTGTCGCAAGTTGCTCAAACTGTTCTTACAGATGCCGCGGACAAGTATGAGTTTGCCAAATTGAACATTGAGCGAAAAACCTCTTTTCTGAACTACCACATCAAACAGCTGATGAGCCTGGTGAAGCAAGAAGAAAAAACCTTCAACAACATCTACCTCAACTAGACGCTTTGGGTCATTTTCCTACTTTCGTTTGAAAGTAACGCGCCATGCCATTCTCACCCCACCGCACCATTGCTGAAGTAATTCGGGACATTGACTCGATCGTAGCACATTGTACCACCACCAAAAACCCATTGGTGTTTTTTGCTGCATTGTATGGCAAAGTAACCAAACGGGTAGAAGAAGGAATTTTGAGCGGCGAGTTTGAAGACAATGCGCGCATGGAACGGCTGGATGTGATTTTTGCCAATCGGTATTTAGAGGCGTACTACCATTTTCAGGAGGATAAAGAAGTAACAAAATCGTGGCGTGTGGCTTTTATGGCCGCCCAAGAAAAACAGCTCATTCTGCAACATGTGTTTCTGGGCATCAATGCACACATTAATCTCGACCTAGGTATTGCCGCTTCCGAAACGGTGGGCGCGGGTGACATTGCCCTGCTGAAAAAAGATTTTGATACCATCAACCGCATATTGGCTGAGCTTACCGAAAGCGCCCAGGAAGAAATTGCGCAGCTTTCGCCATGGCTGCGCTGGGTTGATCGGTGGTTGGGCAGCACGGACGAAGCTCTGGCCGGCTTCAGTATTCAGATAGCCCGCGACGGTGCCTGGAAATTTGCCAACGAATACCACAACTGTGTGGACAAAGGAATTTCCATTGCCGAGCGTGACCGCGTGATCGCCTCATTAGGCGAAAAAATCCGTCAACCGGGCGGGCGAATAAGCCGATTTGTATTGGGTTTATTGCGTGCTACTGAAAGCAGGCAGTTTTTGGCCGCTATCAAGATTCTTTCGAAGAAGAAATAAGTTTCTCCAGTTCTACAAAGCCAAGTCTACCCCCACCGGGCAGTGGTCGCTGCCATCCACTTCGTTTAGTATGAAAGCCTCTTTGAGTTTTGGCACCAAGCTTTTGCTCATCAAAATATAGTCAATCCGCCAGCCCACATTCTTGGCACGGGCGTTCATGCGAAAGCTCCACCAGCTGTACTTCACCGTGTTGGGATAAAGTTCGCGATAGCTGTCCACCAAGCCCAAACTGAGATAGCGGTCCAGG
>CAZBBV010000079.1:0-7578 GCA_964490025.1 uncultured Cryomorphaceae bacterium
AGGTTCTGAAAAGTTATGGATTGATTGGCCACATTGAGGTAGTCGTAATCGGCCATTGGAACTCCCGACACTTCAATGAGCGAACTGTCCACCAACACATTTCCGCAATCGTCAGAAACAGTCATGTAGATCAACGTATCGAAAGGCATGGAATACGTGACATTGGAAACAACATCTCCCGTGCTCCAACTCACGGTATAGTTCCCCGATCCTCCTGAAATAACCGGGTCGTATTCTACCTCATCTCCCAAACAAATCAGCACATCCGGAATAGAAAAATCCAACGGCGCGTACACAGGTACCACAACTTGAAACGTGTCGGCAACAACTTGATTTCCGCAAGTATCAGTAGCCGCTACTATGTAAGTGGTTGTGGCGCTAGGACTAAAGACTCGAAGGCTATCTGTGCTGCCATCATCCCAATAATAGCGGTAGTAACCCACACCCCCGGAGGCCTGCGCCTGAATAGTGAGGCTATCGCCCGGGCACAAAACAGTTGTGTCAGGAATGTCTACAATACTCAATGGCAACTGATCTACTAGCGTAATAGTAATGCTAACAGGCGGATAAGTAACGCAGTTGGTGAATATGCTGTCGGTGGTAATCACTATGGTTTCTGTTCCTTCGGGCACGTTGTCGTATACGCTATTTAAGAAAAGATTATATGTAGTACTATCCGGCAAAAGAACAATGGAGCTAGGCAGCGGGCCGTAGTCCACGCCATTGGTGGCAGTGCCTCCCAAGGTAAAAGTAACCTCTAATGTGTCTTGCAGGTTTCCATTTCGTAAAAACTCTAGGTAAGCATTTCCACATCCTTCCACCAGTGCTGTGTTTGAGGGGCCATTGGTAAAAGATGCAACCGTATTAATAGTAAGGGTGGGCGAGGAAAAACTTCCGGCCTCGAGAAAAACACCACTATCTAGAATTTGATCACCACCGTCGGCAATGGCCATTTTTATGGTATACACCTGACCGCAAACCACCAATGCCTCCGCGGTTAGCGGAATGGTAAAACCGTCGTATTGAATGGTTGTTTGTGCTGCATTGGTTGGACAATTGTATGCAGGAGCACAGTAAAAAGTGGGGTCATTATTAGGATCGTTACACAAGTAAAAGGACGAAAATCCCTGACAATTCACAGTATTGATGGTTACAGGCGTGGTCGATCCCGGGGTAATGGCCAGGTTTTGGTCTACATAATTGCCTCCTAATGGATTTGGACCTGAAATAAAAAATCCAAATGCATCATTTACGCCGCCACCGACGTATTCAGGATACTCTTCGGAACCAAAAACATATCTAAACCTTAATGTGTCGCTCGTCGGGATAAAATCAAATTGTAGAATTGCGGCGTCAAATGTGGGAACTCCACTGTAAAGACTAAGCAAAGGGTATCCGGCTGTTCCATTAATCCCTGTTATACCTCCCACGAAATTAGGCCCTACTGCATTCTGAATTGTCCCTGAAGTAATGATCACCCCGCTATCTAAACCTATATTGGTATTCACGCCATTGAAAAATCCCAAAGCAACAGGTGCCCCGGTATATTGCACGTTGGTGGCTTGAATGCCGCCGCCAATAAGCACATTCTGAACCAGATGTTGGGGCGTATTGAATGGAGGAGCATTGGTGACCATGAGCTGCGAATAAGCGCTCATTCCATTTAAAATAAACAATAATGTCAGGGTTAGGTTACGTAACATGCTTCAAATCTAATCGAATTTGTGAGTGTGGAAAACACGCTGAACTTCGAAACGATTATCAGAGCGCATGCGTTGGTCAATTACTATTTTAGCCGCCATCAAAAAAAATAATATGAGCCATTCCTTCGATTTTCTTGAAAAAAACAAAGACCGATTCCTAGATGAACTTCTTGATTTACTGCGTGTACCGAGCATTAGTGCCGATAGCAAATATGCCGCGGACGTTATCCGCACGGCCGATATTATCAAACAAAGACTCGTAGAAGCAGGTGCTGACCATGTAGAAGTATGCGAAACGCCCGGCTATCCGGTGGTGTATGGCGAAAAAATGATAGATCCCGCCTTGCCAACAGTATTGGTGTACGGCCACTACGACGTGCAGCCCCCCGATCCGCTTAATCTTTGGGACAGTCCGCCGTTCGAGCCTGTGATTAAAAAAACAAAAAAGCATCCCGACGGCGCCATATTTGCCCGCGGCGCCTGCGACGATAAAGGCCAAATGTACATGCATGTCAAGGCCTTCGAATGCATGATGGCCGCCAAAGAACTGGCCTGCAATGTGAAATTCATGATAGAAGGCGAAGAAGAAGTGGGCTCAGTGAACCTGGGCTGGTATGTAAAACGCAACCGCGAAAAACTAGCCTGTGATGTGATCTTAATATCAGACACGGGAATAATTGCCAACGACATTCCGAGCATCACCACCGGATTGCGCGGCTTGAGCTATCTGGAGGTTGAAGTAACGGGCCCCAACCGCGATCTGCATTCAGGCCTCTATGGCGGCGCAGTAGCCAATCCCATCAATGTGCTTTGCTCCATGATTGCCTCTTTGCACGACGAAAACCGCCACATCACCATTCCCGGATTTTACGATAAGGTGGACGAACTGAGCATGGAGGAACGCAGTGAAATGGCAAAAGCGCCCTTTTCTCTCGAGAATTACAAAAAAGCCCTCGACCTATCGGACATTATGGGCGAAGCCGGATACACCACCAACGAACGCCGAAGCATTAGGCCCACACTGGATGTGAATGGTATATGGGGAGGCTACACCGGCGAAGGGGCCAAAACGGTAATTGCTTCGAAGGCCTATGCGAAAATATCTATGCGATTGGTTCCGGCACAAGATCCTGACGAAATCACGGAGTTGTTTGCCGCCCATTTCAAAAAAATTGCGCCAAAGTCGGTGAAGGTAAAAGTGACCCCGCACCATGGCGGAATGCCCTATGTATCGCCCATTGACACCCCTGCCTATACAGCGGCTTCCATGGCTATGGAGGAGACTTACGGTGTAAAGCCCGTACCGGTGCGTTCGGGCGGCAGCATACCTATTGTTTCCCTTTTCGAACAAGAACTTGGGGTAAAATCCATCCTGCTGGGCTTCGGTTTGGATAGCGACGCCATACACAGCCCCAACGAGCACTATGGATTGTTCAATTATTTCAAAGGAATTGAAACCATTCCTTTGTTTTACAAGTACTTCGCGGATTTAAATAAGAAATAATTTCACCAAGATGCTGTGAAACACACCAATGCACTGATTAAGGAAAGCAGTCCTTATCTGCTTCAGCACGCCCACAATCCGGTGAACTGGTATCCGTGGGGCGAGGAGGCCTTAAGTCGGGCACGAAATGAGGACAAACTCATCCTGGTCTCTATTGGTTATTCTTCGTGCCATTGGTGCCATGTGATGGAGCATGAATCCTTCGAAGACGAAGAGGTAGCGCGAGTGATGAATGAGCATTTCGTGTGTATAAAAGTTGACCGCGAAGAGCGCCCGGATATTGACCATCTTTATATGAATGCCGTGCAATTGATGTCCGGTAGCGGTGGGTGGCCGCTCAACTGTGTGGCCCTACCCGACGGTAGACCCATTTGGGGCGGCACGTATTTCCCAAAGGAGCGCTGGATTTCTACCCTTCTAAATGTGCACGAGGTGTACACCACGCAGAGGGAAAAAGCCTTGGAGTATGCCGAAAAACTCACCGAAGGAATCAGACAGTTAGCGTTCATTCCGCTTAGTGCTGAAGATGCCCTTTTCGAAAAGGAAGCCATTGCCGCCATGGTGCAGAAGTGGAAAAGCTATTTCGATACCGAAAAAGGCGGTCATGCCAGGGCACCCAAATTCCCAATGCCCAATAATTGGCTATTCCTGATGGAGTATGCCTTTTATACAAAAGAGGCTGAAGTGGAGAAACAAGTAGAGCTAACACTCGATTGCATGGCCATGGGTGGCATTTACGACCAAATAGGCGGCGGTTTTACCCGCTACAGCACCGACGCCGACTGGAAAGTGCCCCATTTTGAAAAGATGCTCTACGACAATGGGCAATTGATAGGCTTATACAGCGACGCCTTTCGCTGGAAACACAAAGATTTGTACCGAGAAATCGTGTATCAAAGCTTTGATTTTTTGGAACGGGAAATGCAATCTCCGGAGGGTTTTTACTATTCCGCACTAGATGCCGACAGTGAGGGTGTGGAAGGGAAATACTACACCTGGACCATGAACGAGTTGGAAGTGCTCAATCTACCTCAAGTTCATTTGTTTAAGGATTATTACAACATCAATGCGCTGGGCTTGTGGGAGCACGGGCGATATATTCCCTTGCGCAAGCTGACGGATGAAGCTTTTTGTAAAAAACACGACATCAAAGCGCTGGACTTGCTAAAACTAAAAGAACAATGGCAGCGCCTACTTTTAGATGAAAGAAAGAAACGCGTAGCACCCGGACTGGACGACAAGTGCCTTACTTCGTGGAATGCGCTCGCTGTATCGGGTTTGACGAAAGCCTACAAGGCTTTTGGAGATGAGATGTTTTTGAAAAAAGCCCTCCACCTCGGTCGATTTGTCGTAGAAGTTCAAAAAAACCCTGAAGGCGAATTGTGGCGGAGCTATAAAAATGGGAAATCAACCATTCCTGCCTATCTGGAGGACTATGCGCTGGTAATCCAAGCCTGTATTGACCTATATGAAGTGAGTATGGACGAAAAATGGTTGGTTCAAGCGCGCGAATTCACCCTTTTGGTCAATGACCAATTTATCGACCCACGCTCCGAATTGTTTTTCTTCAATTCGAACAAGCACGAACAACTCGTAACCCGAAACATGGAAGTGCAGGACAATGTAATTCCTGCCTCCAACTCGGTGATGGCGAATAACCTATGGCGCCTTGCGCAGCATTTCGACAATGCCGGTTTTCTGAGCCACGCGAGAAAAATGTTGCGCCATGCCTCGCTCGACATGGCGCGCTATCCGTCATCCTATAGCAACTGGGGCAGTCTTTATCTTCGTCATGTCTTTCACCAGTTCGAGGTGGCTTTTACAGGCCCCAACAGTCCCAACATGCTCCGCGAGTTTTCAAAAAAATACCACCCCGGAACCACCATAGCCGGCAGCACCGGCGAGAGTCAACTGCCGCTATTGCTCAACAGATTTTCGGACGATAAAAGTTTGATTTTTGTTTGCGAAGGCTATGCCTGCAAGCTACCTACGGCTGATGTTTCAGAAGCTTGGAAACAAATCGGTTTATAGCATTTTTCGGGGCGCTCCGGCCACAAAATCCTTGAGATAAAAGGGCTCGAAATAGGCCACATCTTCTGTTTCTTGGTCGCTATATTTCCTTTCGGCAATTACACCCATAAATTCCGCCGAAGGAAAACGCTGCACAAAGCGTGCATTGGGGTGGGTTACCACCGCCTTCAGCTTTTCGGCAGCATCACCTATGAAAATGCACTCGCCTTGCTCAAGGAACTCGTGCATAAAGTCGGCTTCCGCAACCATGGCCTGAACGGGCAATACAATTTCGCCATCACGGTTTCGCACTTCTACATACACCTCCATTCGGCGGGCATCCAGCACAGAGATTACATGTTGTGTTTTTGGTGCGTCCAAGGCCAAAAGTTCGGTGGAACTGACCGAAAGCAGAGGAATATTGAGCGCGTAGCACAAGCCTTTCGCTGCACTTACGCCGATTCTTAGGCCCGTGTAGCTGCCGGGTCCGCGACATACCATCACAGCTTTCAGCTCGAGCATCTGCCTATTGGTGGCCGAAAAGCAACGATCAATAAAGGCATGCAGCCATTCGGCGTGGCGGTAGCCGGTGTCGGCATTTTCTTCGAGGTGAAGCAGTTGACCATCATCAAAAAGCGCCACGCTACAATTGAGGGTGCTGCTTTCTATCCCTAGTATTAGGCTCACTTTTCGTCCTTCTTTTCCTTTTCTGAAGCGCTTTTCTTCTTTACCTCCATACCCGGCTTCAGCTTCTTCGACACCTCGCTATACGGACCGGTAATCACTTCGTCTTCTTCGTTCACGCCCTCTGTTACCACTATATACCTGTCGTCCTGAATTCCGGTTTTTACCACCCTAAGCTCGGCTTTGTTGCCATTCATCACAAAAATCACTTCGAAGCTCTCGTCGCTTTGAGTCTTGCGGTTTCTGTAGGAGCTAGCCTCGGCGCTAGTATCAGTGCGGGTAGTCACGGCCTGTATGGGCACTGTTACTTGATCTACTATGGTTTCCGTTCTTATTTCCACTGTGGCGGTCATTCCCGGGCGTAGTGGAATTTTGTTTTTTTCCGTGATCATATCTTCATACGATTCGGTGAGGAGCTTAATTTTTACAGTAAAATTAGTCACCTGGTCGGCGCTTACACCGGTCAGCTTAGCCGAGTTGGCAATCTCCGTCACCACACCAATAAAGGATTGTCCCAGGTATGCATCCACCTCCACCTTTGCGGTATCTCCTTTCGACACCCGGATAATGTCATTCTCGTTTACATCCACCACCACTTCCATATTGCCGAGGTCGGCTACACGCAGTAGCTCTGTTCCGGTCATCTGTGCGGTTCCCACCACGCGCTCGCCGAGCTCCACATACAGTGCCGACACCGTTCCGTCAATAGGTGAGTAAATGGTTGTTCTGCGCAAATTGTCTTCAGCTTCCTTTAGGGTGGCGCCTGCACTCTCTGCCTGAAAGCGGGCCGACTCGACATTCAACTGCGCTATTTTGAAAGCGGAATTGGCAGCATCCCATTCTGCATCCGATATTACTTTCTTTTCATACAAGGTCTTGTTGCGCTTAAAGTTGTTGTCAGCCTCAATAAACTGGGCTTCTGCCTGGGCCAACTGGCTTTTGGAAGAGTTAAATGCAGCTCTTGCTCTGTTCAAAGCGCTCAGGTAAATGTCTTGATTGATCTTCACCAGTAGGTCGCCTTTTTTCACTTTATCTCCATCTCTTACGGTGAGCTCCACGATCTCTCCCGACACTTCAGACGATATTTTCACTTCTTTTTCAGGCTGAATCTTTCCGCTGGCCGAGACGGTTTGCACCACCGTTCTGCGCTCTACTATGGCAGTCTCCACCTCTGTAACTTCTCCTTTTCCAAACCAGCCCGCTTTTTTACCCCAAATGGCCACTACAGCAAGAAGGGCCAAAATGATCAGTAGGTTTCTTAATTTCTTATTCATGGTTCGAATTCTCAGGTTGATTAAAGGCTGATTTTGTTGCTGTAATAAAACTCTAAGACCATCATCTTAAAAATGTAATCGTACTTGCTGCGCAGTAGGTTGCTCTCTGCGCGCGTTAGGTTGTTTTTCGCCGTGTTGTAGTCTAGGGTGTTCACCACGCCTACATTAAATCGTTCTTCGGTGTAGGTAAAGCTCTCTTGCAAGGCCTCCACCGATTTTACGTCGGCTTCATACTGCTTTCTTGAAGAAACAGCATCCAGATAAGCGCGTTGGATGGTTTGCAAGAGTTGGTTTTTCTGCTGTTCCAAGCGCATTTTGTTGCTCAACAGGTTAAGCTCTGAGCGGTTTACTGCCGATTTCACCTGACGACGGTTGTAAATAGGAACACTGAGGGTTAGCGTAA